>JAYVYV010000318.1:0-8806 GCA_043783985.1 Acidobacteriota bacterium
CGGATGCCCAGATCGTTCAGCGGCACGATCGTCGCCGTGTAGCGTCCGAACACCATCGCGATTGCCGCGATGATGCCCGAGTGCATGCTCCAGAACATCGCCCAGCCCCAGAGGAAACCGGCAGCCGGCGAGAACATCTCGCGGAGGAAGACGTAGACGCCGCCGGTCTTCGGATACGCGGACGACAGTTCGGCGCAGATGCTCGCGCCGAACCAGGTGAGCGCGCCGGCCGCGAGCCAGACCAGCAGCATGCCGTTGAACGACGGCACCGCCTTGCTGACCTCGGATGGCTGGACGAAGATCGACGACCCGACAATCGTGCCGACGACCATCGCGGTCGCCTGGGTCAGTCCGATCGTGCGAGTAAGTGTGGTGGTCATGACGCTCCGCTAAAGCCGTCGCGCTACGTGATCAGGGTCGCGACGGTCGTAGCGCGAAGGCTTCAGCCGGGCGATCGCGATGGCCGGTCGTAGCGCGACGGCTTCAGCCGAGCGAATCCTATCACCGCACCATGTCGATCGTGTCGGCCTCGGCGGCGGACTTGTCGGTGCGATAGCGCTTCACGCGCGCGAAACGGAGCGCGACGCCCGCGGGATAGTGCGGGCTCGTCTGAACACCGTCGAAGGCAATCTCGACAACGAGCTCGGGCCGCACGTAGATCGTCTGGTCGTCGCGGCCGATCTCGAGCTCGAGAAACCTGTTCGTCTGCCACGCGAGCATTTCGTCGGTCAGCCCCTTGAACGTCTTGCCGAGCATGACGAAACCGCCGCGCCCGGCGTCGCGCGCGCCGAGGTGCAGGTTGCTGAGCATGCCGCGCCTGCGTCCGCTGCCCCACTCGGCGGCGAGCACGACGAGATCGAGCGTGCGTGCCTGCTTCACCTTGAGCCACGCCTGACCGCGTCGCCCGGCGGCGTAGCCGCTGTCCACGCCCTTGGCCATCACCCCCTCGTGGCCGGCGGCGAGTGCCTGCTGCGCAAACGCGGCCGCCGCCCCGGGGTCCGACGTCAGCAGGCGCGGCACCAGGTTGGCGCTCGCGCTCTGTACCGCCAGGAGCGACACACGCCGCGTCAACGGCTCGTCGACGAGCGGATCGCCGTCGACATACAGCGCGTCGAAAAACATCGGCGTGATCGGCAGCGCGTGCTGCAGACGGTCCACGTCCAGCCTTCGGCCGAAGCGGCGCATCGTTTCCTGAAACGGCAGCGGCGCGCCGTCCGGGCGCAGAGCGATGGCTTCGCCGTCGAGCACCAGCGCGCGCGCCGGCATCGCGCGCGCGATCGTCACGATCTCCGGCACGGCGGCCGTGACGTCCCTCAGCGTTCGCGAATACACCCGCACCTCGTCGTCGACCTTGTGAACCTGGATCCGCGCGCCATCGAGCTTGTACTCGAACGACGCCTCGCCCAGCGCGTGGAGCGCGGCGTGGGTGTCGACCGCGGAATCGGCCAACATCGGTTGCACCGGCTGAAACGGGCGCAGCGTGAACGGGGCGAGGCCCGCTTCTCCGTCGGCGAGCGCGGCGCGCGCCACGGGGGCGAGACCGCCGGCGAGCATCGCCGCCCTCCGGATCCGCGCCGCGGGAAGGCCGGACGCGCGCGCGACGGCATCCGTCATCACGCCCTCGAGCGCGCCTTGCCGCAGCTCGCCGAAGAGCAGGCGGAACAGGAAGTCCTGCTCGTCGGCGGTCGCGGCGCCCATCAGCTGCCGCAGGAGCTGCGAGCGAGCGGCGACCGATCCGGCTCCCGACACCGCGGCGATTCGTTCGAACAGCGCATCGACCTCCCGCAGCTCGAGGTGCGGTGCGTCGGCGGGCGCCACGCCGCGCAGGCCGGTCAGGACCGCGCCGCCGATCTTCAACCGCCCCTGTCGCGGCTCGCCGCTCAGAAAGCCGATGACGATGGGGATCTCATCGAACGGGACGCGAGCGAGCAAATCGGCCAGGAGGCTGACTTTTTCAAGCCGCCCCGCCGTGACGGCCACCGCCCGTGACACCTCCGCCAGTGCTCCCAAACGCATCTACAGATCGTATTGGATCGTATCGAGAATCCGGACGAGGCCACGGGGCGCGTCAAGATCGCGGCGTTTGGGATTTTTTGACGCGCCGGCATCGACCGGCGTTCGCGTCGCTACGCGCGCAGCAGCGCGCGCAGGCGATCGAAGACCTGGGTGAACGCGGCGGCAGGCGAGGTCTGCGCCTTCCGAGGTTGCTGCGCCGCCGCGGCGGCGCCGCGGCGATCATCGTCGCCGACCGCAGGCGGCACATGATCGTGCCACTGCAGATCCTCGTGGCCGACGATGTCCGCCTGGCCGCGGATGACGAGCTCGGCGCGGCGATCCCCTTGCGGGAACCAGCGGCAGAAGTCATCGACCGTCGACTCGGGATCCACGCCGACAATGCCGGCGTAGCTTCGCACGTAGGCGCGGGCGTAGATCCCGGTCGGCCAGCGCTTGAAATCGTTGCGCTCGAGCCCCTCCCACAAGGTGGCGCTCACGTTGGTGGCGGTCACGATTTCGTCAATCGAAATCCCGCGCTGAACCCGGATCCGGCGCAGATTTGGTCCGAAGGCCTCGCGCTCGCTCATGGCGCAAAGCCCTTCCGCAAGATCGCTACCAGTTGTGTGACCACACCCCGCTCGCACGGGCCGGGGTTCGAGCCTGCAGCGCGTGCCGTTTTACGACAGGCGATTACGGTTTGGAGGGAACGGACGGCTGGGCTCCCGTTCCTGCCATCCTCTCAGTGACCTCGCGCTCAGTCGAATTCCCGGCGCGGCGCGGTCTGCTCGTTCCCCACCCGCCCGGCGACGATCTCGGCCTTCGAGTAGTTCTCGCTCTTCATCCTGGCGCCGCCCAGCCTCCGCAGGATCGCGATCTGACCGATGTGCGCGAGCGAGTCGGCGATCGCGCCCTGAAAGAGTTTCTCGGGCGTCGCCACGAGCGGCGCATCCGAGGCGAGATATGCGTCGAGCCGCTGCAGCGTCGCGAAGAAGCGGTCGACCTCGCGTTCCCATTCGAGGGGCGTCGAATCGCGCCACGCCTCGGCGCCCGTCGCCTGGCTCAGCGCCCAGTCGTACAGATCGCCGATGTGCGCGAGGATCCTCACCGCCGTGCGATCCGACGCGTCGCCGCTGAACGACGCGAAGCTCTTGGGCGCGCCGCGCACTGCCTTTCCTCCTCGATAGGCCACCGTCGCCACCGTATGCCGCAGAAACGCGCGCTTTTCGTCCATGTGTCTGTCTCCGTACGTTGAATCAAAGCGCAAAACCAAATGTTTCTTTGCGACGCTGAGCGACTGCATGGGTCCCTCTGGCGGCCAACTCCGACACTAAACTCCGACACTAAACTCCGACACCCGGGGACGGACAATGAGGCTGCAGCAGGTGACGGCGCCTTCCGCTTTCCCGAGCTCGCCCACCTCCACCATCTCGACCCGCAAGCCTAGCGCTGCGAGGCGATCGGCCGTGCGCGGAAATGCCTTCGCGACGATCACCCGATCCACCAGCCGCAGCACGTTGGCGGCCGACGGTTCGTCAGGCGCCACCTCCACGAGCGTGAACCCGTCGAACGCGGCGGGATCGACCCACGCCGGGTTCACCAGCAGCCGGTCCTCGTCGAGCGACGTCACCGCGGATTTGAGGTGCAGGCATCCCCGCACGTCCGTCTCGACGACGGTATAGCCGAAGGGCCCGAGGATCCGTCGAATCTGCGCGGCCGCGGCCGCGTTGGTGCGCGTCGAACGCCCGATATACACGGTCCGCCCGGCCACGAGCACGTCGCCGCCGTCGACACTGCCCGGCGGCTGAATCTCGTGCAACGGACGATAGGCGCCAAGGGCCGAGGCAATCGCCGGCATCTCGAGCCGGCGCGATCGGGCGCCGGGCCGCGTGAGGATGGCGAGCTCGTCGAACACGATCGCCATGTCCTCCACGAACACCGAATCGGGCATCGCCGAATCGGTCTCGAGACGTTCGACGCGGTAGCCGGCCCGCGCCAACGCCTGTTCGTAGGCGTCGTGCTGCGCGCGCGCCACGTCCACGTCGATCGGCACGCGCGCCTGATACGTCAGCTCGCACGCGGCGAAGGCCGGGCTGACCGACCGGGTGATGGCCACGGCCTGGGGCATGCGGGTAAATAATATCCGCATGACACGGCCAGGGACTCGTGAGATTTCAGAATTCAGAGTTCAGATTTCAGATTCAAAACCCCCAATCCCCATCCCAATCTGAAATCCGAACTTTGAACTCTGAAATCTCACGGCTGTCTACCGTCCACCAGTCGCGCGCTGCGCGTCGGCCAGTCCTTGTCGCGCCGATGATGACGAAGGGTCGAGCGACAGGCTCTCCGCGAAGAGCCGGGCCGCACTCGCCGCATGACCCGAAGACAACTCGAGGAGCGCGAGGTTCGCATAGGTCGCCGGATCGCGGGGGTCGAGTCGGAGCGCGGTGTGAAACGCCGCGCGCGCCTGGTCGGCCTGGCCCAGGCGCGCGCGAATCGCCCCGAGAAGGTTCTGAGCCGGCGCAAACAACGGATCCGCGTCGATCGCCATCTGTGCCGATTGAGCCGCCGCGACGAAATCAGCGTGGAGAAAGCGAGAAGCCGCCGCGTAATAACGCGCTCCACGACTGCCCGGAAAGAAATGATCCAGCGCCTGGGCCACTGTTTCAAGGCCCTGTGCGTCACCCAGATCGGAGTAGAGCGACGCGAGCTGTTCCAACGCGCTCCGATCGATCGGCTCGATCCGGCAGGCGTCTTTCGCAGCGGTAATCGCGCCGTCAACCGACCCCGTCGCGGCGAGCAGCTTCGACAGAGCAATCCGGAGGCGGATCGCCTGCGGGTGCGCACGGACCGCTGCATCGAGTGCCTTTACCGCCTCCGGCTCTCGGTGCGCCGCGACCGCCGATCGAACGACGCCGTCCGGCGTGTCGGCGTCGTTCGCGTCCAGGGCCAACGCGGCCGTGTAGCCCTGGTAGGCCGTCTCATACGCGTTCGCGGCGAGCATCATCCCGGCGCGATGCCGATGCTGAGCCGCGCCGGCACCCGCCCAGGCGGCCCTGATCGCGGCGGGCGCGTGCGCGGGATCGAGGAGGCCGCGCAACGTCGCGGCGTTCGTGTTCGACGCGCTCTCGTACTGCGCACGCGGCGCCGAGAATTCCAGCGCCATCACATCGTCGGACTGGAGCGGCGCGCCGGCGGCGTACCGGCGGATTTCGTCGGCGCCCCCGACGTACGACGAGAGGAACGCGAACGGCTCGTACGCCGAAACCGCGCGGAGATCGGCGGCGACGCCGGGCCGATTCCAGTGTCGAGCCAGATCGCTCAGATCCGGCATGCTCGACCCCGCCGATCCGATGAGCAGAAGATCGCCGTCGCCCATCAACCACATCGTGCCGTCCTGGAACACCGAGGCAAACGTCGCCACGATCGAGCGGAGATCGCGGTCGCTGATGTTGTAGGTATGCGCCCATTGGCAGAGGAGGCCGCCCTGCGCCAGGCGCGCGCGCGCCGCCAGTAGAAACTCACGCGTGAAGAGGGCCGCGACGCCGGCCATCCACGGATTCGACGGCTCCGAGATGATCACGTCGTACTGGCGATCGGAGAGCAGCAGATGCGATCGGCCGTCGCCCAGGATCAGGCGTGTGCGGCGATCATCGAGAGCGTGATGGTTGTCATCAGCAAAGAGCCGGGATGCCTCGACGACGTGCGGCGAGATTTCCACGACGTCCACCGAGGACACGGGATGAAGCAGGGCCGACGCCAGCGTCACACCGCTGCCGAGGCCGATGATGCAGAGCCGGCGCGCAGGCGCGCCCGCGTGCAGCAGGAGCGGGAGATGCGCGAGGGCCTTCTGCGTGAGCATGTCGCCCGACGTCGACGCATCGACCTTGCCATCAATCGACAACGACAACGTGCCCGTGAGCCGTTTGACCGAGACCGTTGCCGCGGCACCATCCCGGTAGTACAGAAGGGTGCCCGCCTTGAGCGATGTCTCGACATCGACCTCCCTGGACACGAGTGACGCGTACTTATATACGCCGCTCGCGAGCAGCTCGCGGTCCCAGGGGGGTTGGAACGCCAACCAGCCGAGCACCGCCACTGCCGGCAGCGCAGCCATCCGCCGCGCAGACGTCGACAGGGCGCCACGAGCGATCACGATCAGCGAACCGAGGATCAGCGCCGCGGTTGCGAGGCGCAACGTGTCCTGCAGGCCAAGAAACGGGATGACGATGAAACCCGCGGCGAGCGAACCCAGCGCTGCACTGACGGTGTTGATGGCGTAGACCGCCCCGAGACGCGTCGCCGTTCGGCGCCTGTCGCCTCGAACCAGGTGCAGCGCAAGCGGAAATGTGACGCCCAGTCCGATCGCCGTGGGCACCACCAGCCCGGCCATCAGCGCTGCGCCCTGCCACCGGACGCTGCTGAAGTTTTGAGACGCACGTGAAAGGTTTTCGGCCACGAAGCGAGGGAGCGCTCCGCCGGCCAGCGAACCGGCCCAGACCGCAGCCGCGGAGGTGGCCGTCAGATCGAGCGTCAACGCGAGGACGACACGGTCGGTCCTGCCGGGCAGCGACGAGCCGACGACCGACCCGATGGCGAGCCCGATGATCACGGCCGCCAGCGTCGCGGCGAACGCGTACGTCGAGGGCCCGGTCGTCAGGGAGAAGACGCGGGTCCATGCGATCTCGTAGGTCAGGGTGGCGAACCCGGTCACGGCGAGAACCGCCGCGGCCAGCCCCCAACTCTCGTCGCGCGGCGCGCGCTCCACCGTGCGCCGCTCATCATCCTGCGCCTCTCGTAGCCGATCGCCGCGCCGATCTTCTCCCGCGCCCCCGTCCCCCGCCCGGCAGGCCAGCACGACACTCGCCAGGACCGCCAGCACGCTCGCGGCGACGCCGACGAGCACCGTCTTGAACAGCCCGAGGGCGGGCATCAGAAGAAACCCTGCGGCGATGGCCCCCACCGCCGCGCCAGCCGTGTTCGCTGCGTACAACGCGCCGCCCGATCGCCCAGCCATTCGAGAACGATCGACGAACCATCGGACCGCGAGTGGAAATGTCGCGCCCAATGCCAGCGCGGGAATCATCAGGAGGACGAGGCACGCGGCGAGCCTGACCGCGGAAAACAGAAAACCCGGGGCGCCGTCGGCGTACGCCCATTTGAGCAGCGGGGTCAACGCGCCCAGTTCCGACGGAAGCGAGAGCGCGACCAGCACGACGACCGATTCCATCGCCGCATACGCCCACAGGGCCTGCGTGGGAGTCAGCCGGGCGGCGAGGCGTCCGCCCAACGCCGAACCGCCGGCGAGACCGCCCATGAACGCCGCGACCACGGTGCTGGCCGCTGCGGTCGTGTGGCCCGTGTAAAGAGTCACGAGCCGGGCCCAGCTCACCTCGTAGATGAGGCCGGCAAACCCCGAGCACGCGTACGCCGCCAGAAACCACCACCCGCCGGCCATGAACGCGTGCAGTCTACCCGACGCGCCGCAAAGAAATTTCCGCATCGGCCAGGCGGCGGGTCTACACTGCCTTCAGACATTTCGGATGCCGGCCTCTCCACGTTTCATGGCACGTTGGCGGACCGGTGGATTTCGGCGCGGAATCCGGAACATTGGCTACCGGAGGCGGTCTGCGCCAGCACGATGGATCTCTTCCGGCGGGGCGCGTGCGGAAATTCGCGCTCGAGGAGTTGGCGGATGCGAAGGGACACGATCGCTGCGACGCTTGTCGGTGTGCTGATGCTGGCTGGAGGCTCTCTGGCGCAGGTCTCGCAACTGCGGCACTGGTCGGGCCAGGGGGTCGCTCCCGTGTACGAAGGGTTCGACATCAACCCCGACGGCAGCTACAACATGTGGTTCGGCTACATGAACCGGAACTTCGAGGAGGAGCTCGACCTCCCGCTCGGTCCCGCCAACAAGTTCGAGCCGGGCGGCGTCGATCGCGGCCAGCCGACGCATTTCAACACGCGGCGCCACAAGGATGTGTTCCGGATCGTGGTGCCCAAGGACTTCGGCGACACCAACAAGCTCACCTGGACGCTGACCGTGCGCGGCAAGACCGAAACGATCATCGGCACGCTGAACCGCGTCTGGCAAATCGACCGGAACCGCACGACCCGCGGCGGCAACAGCCAGAACATCAACTCCAACACGCCGCCCGTGGTCACGGTCGAACCGGCAAGCGAGTCGGTGGCGCGAACCGGATCGGCGAGGCTGACTATTTCTGCCACCGACGACGGTCTGCCCGTGCGACAGGGGAAGGCCGTCGGCATGACCGTGGAATGGGAAAAGTATCGCGGGCCCGGCGCCGTCACCTTCAGCCGGATCAAGCAGCCGCTGGTGGGCGGCAAGGCCGATGTGACGGCCACGTTCGCCGAACCGGGCGACTACGTGCTCCAGGCCGTCGTGGATGACGGGTCCGGCGAGTTGGCGGGGAACTTCGGATATCACTGCTGCTGGAGCAATGTCCAGGTCAAGGTCACCGTCGCGAATGGCGACTCGACAGCAGGCGGCCGGTAATGGGAGCAGGAGGCAGTATGACGAGCATGAAAACGGGTCGCGTGCAGCGTGCGCTGTTGGTCGTGCCGCTGACGATCCTTGGGACTCTCCCGATCGCGCGAGGCGCGCAGGCCGCAGACACCCCTGTCACGTTCTCGAAGGACGTCGCGCCGATCTTCCAGGCCAAGTGTCAGAACTGCCATCACGCCGGCGCCGGCGCACCCATGCCGCTCATCACCTACGAGGACGCGCGTCCCTGGGCGCGCTCGATCAAAACGCGCGTGCAGAACCGCGAGATGCCGCCGTGGCACCTCGACA
>JAYVYV010000319.1:0-25393 GCA_043783985.1 Acidobacteriota bacterium
CTGACGCCGCGCGCTGGATGCGGTCCAACGAACCCGAGAGCTCTTCGCGGTCGCCGCGGTAAAGCAGGATGTAGTCCCGTGATGCATCAGACGTGTTGAGTCCGACTGCCCCACCGACGACGAAGGCCACGGCTTCCGCTTCGAGTTCGCGCGTGTCCCGTGAGGCCGGTCGGTCGTCCGCTCGGTGCAACAGTTCGTGCGCGTGCTCGTGAACGAGGGTTGTGAACTCCATGGCGGGCGAGAGACCGTTGAGGAGTCGAATGCACCCGCCGCTTGACGTGCCAAGTGCGCCGCCAAGTTCGTCGGCGTACTCGACGGCAATGCCCTGTTCGAGGATCACGGTTTTGAGCAAGGCGGTCCTTGCGCCGGGATCACCTGACGCTTCGCAATGCGCCGGCAGCGGCTAGCCGTCGGTCTGATCGACGTCGAATACGTACGCCGCACGGAAGCCCCGGACAGTTCGCGCGTTGTCGCCTTCGGACTCGGCCTCACGTCGGCCGATGATCGGAGCCAGAATCGCGATGCCCTTCTCGCCCTTGCGGACGAAGCGACCCAACGTGCGCCACGTGTGAAAGCCCGCGACGCGCGTCGCGGTCGGGCACTGACTCGCAATGAGACAGACGTTGTGCCACGAATACTTGTGGAACCGCGCCATGGTCTTGAGGAGCGCGGTGAGTTCGTCGCTGTGGCCTTCGTCGAGAAGTGCCGCAAGTGAATCGAGGGCGTCGGTCGTGATCTTCTTGAGTGCGTCGGCGGTCATGATGTCCTCCTTTAGACGGGTTGTCCGTGGTTCCTTCGCGCCCCAAGGAACCCGACAACCCGTCTGGAGGACACACGGCTCTGCCATCGGCTCGCCGAACACCGCAGCGTTTCTCACCGGGCGTGCCAGCGATCTGTGCTGGCGCGACGCGAAGCGGCCGGTGACGCTGCGGTGCGATCGTGCGCAGCACGACGGTGTGCCGACGGCGGAGCCTTCTCGCCGACGACAAGAGCACGACCGACACATTCGGAAGGGCAATCGACGAGCGTGGGCGCGAGACCTTTGGCGCCCAGATCAATTTTACCCTGCGCGATACGGAGCCCAACGTGTTTGGTGCGCGGTGAATCCGCAGGGCCCGCAGATCATCCATTTCCGCGTCGATCAGGCGTTCTACCGAAGATGCCGGCGCCATGCCTCGCCACTGACGCCACACGCGAGTGGATGGACGAGGGCGATCGTTTGCTCGCTCGCTACGGGACATGTGGCGGGAGCCGCGACGGACCCGAGGGAGGCGGCGAGCGCGGTGGAGTAATTGTCGCAGGCTCGCGGATTCGCTGTCACTCAACCTCGATCCGCACCCTCAACAGCTTGACCGAGTTGACAAACACCAGCACGTCCGGTCCAAGGTGCAGCATCGCTGCCTGAATAGGTCCAATCCATCCCATCAGCGCGGCGGTGATCCCCAGTACGTGCACCACACCGACGCCGAAGATAAGGTTCTCCTTGATGGTCCGGACCGCGCGCCGTGCGATCAGGCGGGCCAGGATGATCCGGTGTAAGTCGTCGGTCATCAACGCGATATCGGCTGCTTCGAGCGCCGCCTCGGTGCCGCGGGCGCCCATCGCGATCCCGATGTCCGCCCGCGCGAGTGCGGGCGCATCGTTGACGCCGTCGCCAACCATGGCCACCAGGTGGCCTTCCCGTTGGAGTCCTTCGATCGCGGCGACCTTGTCCTCCGGCAGCAGCTGGGCGCGGACGTCCTCGATGCCGAGTGCCTGACCGACGAGGGCGGCGGCTTGGTCATTGTCCCCCGTCAGCATCACGACCCGGCTGACGCCCGTCGCCTTGAGCTGTCTGATGACCTCGGCACTGCCGGCGCGAATGGCGTCGGCGAACTCGATCGATCCCGCGAACTGTCCGTCAACGACGACATGCACGACCATCCCGGAGGCCCCGCCGAGGGCGGACGTTTCCACGGCGCGCTCCGTCAACAGGGCCTGGTTTCCAACGATCACCTCGTGGCCCTCGACCGAGGCGGTCACGCCGCGGCCGTGAACGGTCTTGAAGTCCGACGGCTCTGGCACCGCAATGCCGCGCTTCCGCGCTTCGTCGACGACCGCCTTGGCGAGCGGATGTCCCGAACGGCCGTCGGCGCTCGCCGCAAATCGCAGGATGTCGCTCTCCGTCCGCCCGCCACCCGGTCTCACGGCCGAAACGGTCGGCTGCCCGGCGGTCAACGTTCCGGTTTTGTCGAACACAATCGTATCGACCTTCGCCAACTGCTCCAGATACAGCCCGCCCTTGACCAGGATCCCGAGTCTGGCTGCTCGCGCGATAGCGGCGAGCATCACCATTGGCGTGGCCAGGCCGAGTTCGGCCGGGGACGTGAAGATCAGCAGAGTGACGACCTTGCGAATGTCGTGCGTCACCACGAAGACGACGAGCAGGAAGACCACGACCGCCGGCAGGAGCCAGGCGGCGATGCGGTCGGTGAGCTTCTGGACCGGCGCCTCTTCGCTCTGAGCCTGCTCGACCAGCGACACGATCCGGGCGAACATCGTGTCGCCGCCGACCTTGTCGGTACGGATGTCGATCGCCCCGCTTTCGACGAGCGTTCCAGCGAGGACCGAGCCGCCATCGGCCTTCTCAATCGGCACGCTCTCGCCGGTGATGGACGCCTCGTTCACCGCGGCCGTGCCGCCGACGACGGTGCCATCGACCGGAATCTTCTCGCCGGCGCGCACCAGCACAATCGTGCCCGCCGTCAACTGCTCGATCGGGACCACGCGCTCGCTGGCGCCATCACGCACGACCGCGGTCCGCGGCGCGGCGCCGACCAAAGCCTTGATAGACGCCCGGGCGCGATCGGTGTTGAAGTCAGCGACGAACTCGGCGATCAGAATGATCGTCATCAGGACCGAGCCGGCGACGTACTCGCCCCCGGCCATCGCGATCGTCGTCGCGACCGAGACGAACAACTCGGTACCAATCTTTCGCTCGCGTAGGAAGTCGACCACCCCGGTCTTCACCAGCGGATAGAGCCCGACGCCGACCGCCGTGATCAGCAGGGCGAGCGGCATGTACCCGCGCCAGTAGGCGAACGTGACGGCGCCAACGCCAACGATGCGGAACAGTTCAACCCGGCGCGCGGGGGTCAGCAGCGTAGCGGGCGCGGCGGCGGCGTTAGCGGGCATGGGGTCTCCGTTCGTCAGCCTGAGCCGCATCGGGGCGTCCTTTGAACACCCAGTCGTACAGCACCGGTAGGAGGAACAACGTCAGCAGGGTCGACGTAAACAGCCCGCCGATCACGACCGATGCCAGCGGGCGCTGTACTTCCGCCCCGGTCGACGTGGCGAGCGCCATTGGAATGAATCCGAAGCTGGCGACGAATGCGGTCATCAGCACCGGACGAAGCCGGCGCCGGGCACCGGCCAGCACGGCCTGCCGGGTCCCGTCACCCGATTCGCGCAGCTGATTGATCGAGCTAATTAGCACCACGCCGTTGAGCATGGCCACACCGAATAGGGCGATGAAGCCGACGGACGCCGACAGATTGAGGTTCATGCCGCGCAGCCAGAGCGCGGCGATGCCGCCGACAATCGCGAACGGCACGTTACCCACTACCAGCAGCGCCGGTGTGAGCGCGCCAAACGTCAGGTACAGCAAGACAAAGATCACGGCGATCACCCCGGGCACGACCACCATCAGCCGACGGGTCGCCCGCTCCTGGTTCTCGAACTGTCCGGCGTACTCGATGAAGTACCCCGGCGGCAGGGTCACGTCCTTCTCGATTCTCGAGCGGACCTCGTCCACGAAGCTGCCGAGATCACGGCCGCGCACGTTGGACATCACCACGATGCGGCGCTGCCCTTCTTCGCGCTCGATTTTCTCCGGACCGCGCGTGACCGCGATATGCGCCACCTGATCGAGCGCGACCTGCTCCCCGCCCGGTGCCTTCAGCTGGATGGCCCGCATCGCGTCGGGATCGGATCGAAACCTCGCCGGAAGATGCAGCGCTACGGTATAGCGCTTCTGACCATCGATCACCGTCGAAATGACGTCGCCCGAGCCGCCGGCGGAGACCGCCTGCTCGACGTCGGTGACATTCAGGCCGTAGCGCGCCAGCGCTGTACGGTCGACCTTCACCGAGAGTTCCGCCACGCCGGAGGTGACCAGCATCTGCGCGTCCGCCGCACCGCGGACGCCCAACATCGCGCGGAGCACCTGCTCCCCCAGCGTATCGAGGGTGCGGAATTCGTCGCCGAAGATCTTGATCGCCAGGTCCGCCTTGACGCCCGACACCGTCTCGTCCATCCGCATGGCCATCGGCTGCGAGAAGCTGTAGGTGATGCCCGGGATCGTCGACAGCCCGTTGTCCACCGCCTCGATCAGATCCTCCTTGGTATGGAACCGGGTCCATTCGCTCTTCGGTTTCAGGATCAGATAGGTGTCGCCTTCGTTGATACCCATCGCCTCGGTCGCGAAATCAGGCCGGCCGATCTTGATGACCACGTCGGCGATCTCGGGAAAGGTGAGGAGCCGCTGCTCGATCTGCTTGCTGATCTCGATGGACTCGGTCAGCGAGATGCCCGGCAGCTTCCGCGTCTCGAGCAGGATCTCACCTTCGTCGAGCCGGGGCATGAACTCCGTGCCGATAAAGGCGAGCGAGCCCAGCGCGATCGCCAGAACCGCCGCGGCGCTGCCGACCGTGGCGAGCCGGTGATTAACGCCCCACTCGAGCGCCCGGGCGTAGCGTTCCGTGACGCCAGCCATTACCCTGGCGCCGCGTCCGGCGGCCTTCGGCGGAATGCCATGACGGAACGCGAACGAGGCCAGGGCCGGCACCAGGGTCAGGGCTAGCAACAGCGACCCGAACAGGGCGGCGCAGACGGTGATCGCCATCGGCCGGAACATCCGTCCTTCGAGACCCTCGAGAAACAGGATCGGCAGATAGACCGCGATGATGATGACCACCGCGAACGCCATCGGCCTGGCGACGTCGTGCGCGGCGCGGCGCACCGACTCCAGCGGCGATTCATTGCCGTGCTGCTGCTCCAGACGATGGACGGAGTTCTCCATCATGACGACGGCGCCGTCGACAATCATGCCAAAGTCGATCGCCCCGAGGCTCATCACGTTGGCGCTAATGCCGAAGAACCGCATCCCGAGAAAGCTGATGAGCATCGAGAACGGGATGACCGCCGCAGTAATGAGAGCGGCGCGCAGATTCCCGAGAAACAGCAGCAGGATGATCGTGACCAGGACGAACCCTTCGAACAGGTTCTTCTCGACCGTCTGAATCGTGCCGTCGATCACGAACGCCTGGTCGTAGAACGGGATGATGCTGACGCCGGGGGGCAGCCGCAGACTTGCGATCTTCGCCTTGACGCGCTCGATCAACCGTTTGCCGTTCTCCCCCTTCAGCATGATCACGGTCCCCGATACGGTTTCGACGCCGTTGCGCAGCGTCGCCCCGGACGGCGGCGCGGCCCCGATGCGCACGGTAGCGACGTCCTTGAGCAGTAACGGGATGCCGCGGGTCGAGGTCAGGACGATGTTACCGAACTCGTCGGGCGACACCGCCCGGCCTGAACCGAGCAGGGTGTACTGCTCCGCGGCATGCTCGATATAGCCGCCGCCGAAGTTCGTATTGTTCTGTTCGACGCGGACGGCCACGTCATGCAGGGTCAGGCCATACTGCGTGAGCTGCACCGGATCGATGACGATCTGAAACTGCTTGGTCTGGCCGCCCCAGGTGTTGACCTCGCTGACGCCGGGAATCGTCCGGATCTGTCCCTTGATGACCCATTCCTGGAGATCCTTAAGCTCCAGCGCGTTCATTGGACCCGACAAGGTGTACTGGAACAGCTCGCCAAACGCCGTCGCCGGCAGCCCGAGCTGTGGTTGAACGCCAGGCGGCAGCTGCGCCGAGATCTGCTGCAGGCGTTCGGCGACCAGCTGGCGGGCCAGGTACATCGGCACCGCGTCGGTGAAGACGACAGTCACCATCGACAACCCCAGCTTCGACAGGGAGCGGACCTCCTCCTTGTTCGGTAGGCCAAGCATCGCGCGCTCGATCGGATAGGTGACCAGTTGCTCCATCTCGGTCGGCGGCAGGCCCGGCGCTTCGGTGACGACGACCACCTGGTTGTTGGTCAGGTCCGGGAAAGCCTCGACCGGTATCGTGTACAGCGCGTAGCCGCCCACGCCGAGGAGGCCGAGCACGGCGACCAGCACCAGCCACCGGAACTCCAAGGTCGCGTCGATGATGCGATTCAGCATGCTCGTCCCTACTCGCCTTCCATGGTCGATCGCAGCAGGTGCGACTTCAGCGTGAAGCTGCCGTGGACGACGACCAGTTCGCCCGCCTTGAGACCCTCGAGGACCGGCGTCTTCCCATCGTCGGTGGTGCCGACGCGCACCGGACGGACGGCGAAGCGATCGGGAGCGGTGCGCACGAACACCACGTCTTCTCCGTTGATCTGCTGAATCGCGTCCGACGGCACGGTCAGCGACGACGTCGTCTGGCCGAGAGGAATGTCAGCGTTGGCGAGCATTTCCGGACGGAGGCGCTGGGCGGCGTTGTTCAACACAATGCGTACCTGCATGGCGCGGGTCGTCGGATCGAGCTCCTGACCGAGGTTCGTAATCTTGCCGACGAACCGCTCACCGGCGAGCCCCGGCAGCGTCACCGTGGCCGTCTGCCCGACACGCAGCTGACCGAGGCTATCCTGCCGCACGGATGCGAGCATCCACAGCTGCGACAGATCGCCGATCACGAACGCATCCTGCCCAGGGGCGATAGTCTGCCCCGGGGAAATGTTCTTCTCGAGCACATACCCGCCGGCCGGCGCGAGGATGGGGACCTGATCGGCTTCCTCATGGCCGGCTCGGGGTTCGGCCGGCACGCGAAGGTCGTCTTCGAGCACGTCGGTCGCGCGCGCGACCTCGGTCTCGGCGTTCTTGACCGCCGACTCGGCGGCAATCAGATCCTGTCGAGCCTGGTCGACGAGGAGGGCGGAGGTCGCCTTCAGCTCCAGCAGCGATTGCATGCGATCGTAGTTGCGCTTGGCGAGTGTCGCCGCCGCGCGGAGTCGCTGCAGTTCGGCGACTGCGGTGCGGTATTTCGCGCGTTCCTCACGGACCTCGTCCGCGTGGAACCGCGCAAGAAGCTGATCCTTGCGGACGATGTCGCCGACGTTCACCCGGATCGATCGCACCAGACCGCTGGTCCGGACGCCGACGCGCCACGTGCGATCCGCGGCGCGCGCGATTCGCCCCGACACCCGCAACATGACGGGCATATCCGTGGTCGTCGCCGGCTGCGTCTGGATTCTTCCGGTGGCCTGTTCGTCGGCCGACAGCACGACTTGGTCCTTGGGGACCTTCGCGGCTTGCGGTGTGGCGTCGGCTTGGTTCGACCGGGGCGTCGAGCCGCGGCCGCAAGCAGATGTCAGCACCAGCGCCGCCAGGGTGAGCGTATGCAGACGGCGAATCATCGAATTACTCCTTGCGCGGCGTCGAGGTTCACGACGCTCTGTTGAAACGCCACCATGCCGTCGACCCACGCCAGCTCGGCGTCGATCCTGGCGCGCTCGGCATCGAGCAGCCGCAGGAGCTCGACCCCGCCCTGCTGATACGCTGCCTGTGCGATGCTGGAAATCGTCGACGCATGCTCGCGCAACGGCCGCAAGATGTCGTGAACTGCTGCCCGCCGCATCTCGTACTCCTGCGTGGCGCGCTGCAGATCGTTCTTCACGTTCGTTTCCGCTTCAATCCGCAGCTGTTCCTGCCGACGCAGCTCCGCGGTGGCCGCGGCGCGGTTCCCCTGGTTGCGATCGGTCAGCGGGATCGTCACCTTTACCGCCACGATGGCGGTGTTCACGCCGTCGGTGGCGTCTGGCAACTGCGTGCGTTTGTAGCCGGACACGAGCCCCAGGTCGGGCCGGGCCAACACGTCTTGCAGGCGCACGTTGGCGCGTGCTTCCAGAAGCGCGGCGGCCGCAACTTTGATCTCGCTGCGCCGTCCGAGCACCTCCCGCTCCGCCAACGCCAGCGTGACCACCGGCATGACGTCGAGCGGCTCGGCCAGCGTGAGATCGCCGCCCTCGCTCTGCCCCATTTCCCGACGCAGTTGCGCGCGCAGTCTGGCGGCGTCAATGGCCGCCAGGCGCGCGCCGATCTGGAGGCGTTCTCCTTCGAGCCGCACACGGAGCAGATCCTGCTCCGCGATGACGCCGGCGCCGAGCTGGGCCGCGTGATAGTCGATGATGCGTTGAAAGTTATTGATGTTCGCCTGCAGCAGATCGCGCCGCTCCTGCGCGCCGCGGGCCGCCCAGTACGCGACCGTGACGCTCTGTCCAACTTGGCGTCGCGCCAGCTCGAGCTCGGCTTCGGATCGCGCGACTACCTCGGCGGCGACTGCCACGCGCCGTCCTCGCTTGCCCAGCACGTCGAGCGGCCAGGTGACGTAGGCGAGCGAGTCGACGTCTCGCGAATAGGTCTGTCCGGGCCGGAGGTTCTCGTTGCCGAACTGGAATTCCGGATTCGGCCACAGGCCGGCCTGCTGTTTGCGCCCCTCGGCCACGTGCACACGCTCCGCTTCCGCTTTGAGCAGGGCGCGAGACTGCAAGGCCGCATCGACCGCCGCTTGCAAGGTCAGGCCAGTGTGGGCGGCGCAGACGTGTGGCCAGACGATCGCCAAGGCGACAAGCAGGACGGCGCTCGCTTCACGACGCGAAAATTTCACAAACGATCCTTTCCCGCGTGACAGCGAAGGGCCGTCAGCGGTCGAACAAGGGACGAGGTTGTGGGGATGGAAACGACTAGAGGGTCGCGGGTGGGGCGCGGAGAGCGGGAGGGGGAATCGGGGGGTCAGGAGGAGGCCATGTCACGGCCTCGACGAGGCCAGGCGACGGCGACGGATCGGCGGACACGATGAGCGGCTGGAACCTCAAGAGTGCGAGCTGAGGCTGGTGCCACACGACGTCACTTAGGAGCGACGGCTGCTCGAACAACTGGACGACGGCATCGTCGCCATCGTCATCTAGAATATCGATGGGAACACGATGACTGAGGGAATGTGGCGCCAGATGTTGGTGAATGCCCGTCGCTGCCGAGTGATCGGGGGCAAACGAACCCAGATGCCGGTGGGAAGGCGGCAGCAGCGAACTTCCGAGCAACGCCACGGCCGCGAGGACGGCGAGACCGCGACGGCAGATAGCGATAGCACCCAACCCCGCCATTATGTCTTCGAGGCGTTCACCCGTCAAAACAAGATTTTCGGACAGTGACCGAGCGAAGCCATCGCCAGTTCGTCTTGGGCGCGGTCAGCGGGGCGGCATCAGCGGTCCTGTTCGGGCTGAGCGCACCGACGGCCAAACTGCTCCTCCCCGGAGCCTCTCCCTGGCTACTGGCTGGACTCCTCTACCTGGGCGCTGGCCTAGGACTCTCGGTCGTGCGAGTTCTCACGAACACCGCCGACGGCGATACCGACCGGCTGCAGCGCCAGGATGTGCCTCGTCTGGCCGCCATCGCGCTGGCCGGCGGTGCGGTCGGGCCGGTCCTGCTGTTGATCGGGCTCACCCGCGTGTCAGGAGTGGTCGGTTCCCTCCTGCTGAATCTGGAGGCGGTGTTTACGATGGCCATCGCGGTGTTGGTCTATCGCGAACGTCTCAAGCGACTGGAGGCGCTCGGTGCGCTGTTGGTCGTCGCCGGGGCGGTCGTCGTCAGCTATCGGCCGGATACGTGGCACGTCGATTTCCTCGGGGTCCTGGCGATCGGCGGTGCCTGCTTGGCGTGGGCACTCGACAACAACCTCACTCGTCAGATCTCACGCCGGAATCCCCTGCAGATTGTCCAACTGAAGACGCTGGCGGCGGGCCTGGGCAACGTCGCACTCGCAGCGATGGCGGGCCACCGCGCCCCGGCGTCGATCATCCCGGCGGCTCTGTTGCTGGGGTTCGTCTCGTATGGTCTGAGCATCGTGCTCGATGTGTACGCCCTGCGTTACATCGGCGCCGCGCGGGAGGCCGCATTTTTTGCCATCGCGCCATTTGCGGGCGCCGTCGCGGCCGTGCCGCTGCTCCACGAGCACTTCACACTCAGCGATTACGTCGCCGGTGGCCTGATGGCGGCCGGGATCGCGCTGGTCGTCCGCGGCGGCGCTGGCGCTAGTGATAGTGCGACGGCGGGTTAGCGAACATCGTAGGCAGGGAAACAGCGCACGTCAGCGTCGCCCGTTTGGCGAAGGCTTTCGCACAGCGAGACAGCGACTTGTGTTCACCCACCAGCCTCGTCTACGAATGGTCCTCGTGCTTGGCTAGCGTCGCCGGACCGCAACCGTGATCCGGCGCGACACGCGGAGCGGTTTCCACTTGGATCGTCGTGTGGTGAACATCGAACGTCGTCTCCAATAGCCGTTGCGCCTGTTCGAGGATCTGCTGCTGCTCCTCGACGCCGGCGGCGAGTGGGACGATGTGACAGCTGCAGGCGAGAAAGCCCGACGAGATGGTCCACGCGTGCAGATGATGCACATCACCGACGTTCGGAATTCCTCGGAGCGCCGACTCCATCGCGTCGATGTTCAGATCCGCCGGCACACCTTCGAGAAGTACGTTGAGGCATTCGCAAAGAATGCCCCACGAGCTCCACAGGATCAGAAGGCCGATCAGAACGGAGACGACGGGATCCGCCTGGTGGGCCCCGGTCAGACGGACGACGACCCCTGCCACGACCACGCCCCCCGCAGACACGGCATCGCCAACCATGTGCAGATAGGCACTGCGAATGTTCAAGTCGTCGCGCCCCTTGTGCAGCGACATGCTGATCACCGTGTTCAAGACGACGGCGACAGCGGCCACGACGATCATGACCACGGGATCGACGGCTTCGGGATGGCGGAAGCGGCCAAACGCTTCCCAGAAGATGATGACGGCGATCATCACCAGTGAAGCCGCGTTGACCAAGGCGGCCAAGACGCCCACCCGGTGATACCCGAACGTCATCGTCGTTGTCGCCCGCCGGCGCGCGATCACCATCGCGTACCACGACAACCCGAGGGCCGCCGCGTCCGCGAAGTTGTGACCGGCGTCCGACATCAGCGCGAGGCTGTGCGCGCGCCAGCCCGCGATCGCCTCGATCGCGACGAAGACGAGGGTCAGACCGAGCGCGGTGGCCATCCGCCCCGATCCGACCTCGGACGATGAGTGTTCGTGCAACCGTCGTCCTAGCGGTGGTTCTGCAGCCGAAGCGATCCGATCACTTTGGCGAATGTCTGACCGTATCGATCGAATTCGTCTTGCGGGGCGACGGCCACGGCATAGAAGAGGTGACCGTCTGGCAGTAGCGTCGTGAACAGGGCCAACCGTTCGGGCTGGCCGGTCGCGTCGGACGTATTGGACAGATCGACGCGCATGCCGCGGCTGTCACCGACCATCGCCTGCTGGCCGTTCGACAACCGTCGTAGGCCAGGGTTGGCCTGCCCGAGCGACGACAGAAGACCGTCGGTGGCCGTCGGCAAGTCACGGCCACCGGCGGCCGCTTCCCCCGCTTCGACGCCATGCGTGAAGACGCTCTGCCCGCTCGTAGTGGCATAGCCGCCTTCGGGCGCGAACGTGATGGACTGCGAACCAGGCAGCTGGCGCCAGTTATCCGGGATGCTGATCTGGAACCGCGTTCCCGCTTTGTAACTCACGAATCGACCGGACGGCACCTCGACTCGCCCCAGTCCGGTCGCTGTACCCGAGGTGCCACGTGGCCGATTCTCCGCGTTCCGCGACGCTTCCGCGGTCGTCGGCGCGGGCGACATCTGCCGGAGTCGCGCCTGCGCCTGCTCGAAACCCCTGGTGTCACGAACAGGATTCGTAACGCGGAGCGCCTGCGCTTCCTGCGAGATGTACGCGTAGCGGTTGCCAGGATCGGGATGGTCGCTCAGCCACTCAGGCATGCCGGCACCGCCGCCCTGCGCCTCGATTGTCTTGAACATGTTGGCCATGTCGCGCGGGTCGTAGCCGGCGCGCGCCATAATCTGCGCTCCCTCAATGTCCGCCTGCCGCTCGTACTCGCGGCTGAAACGCATGAAGGCGGCGCCAAGCCCGAATTGCGATCCCTGCGCGATGACGGATCCGACGTTGCCGCCGACGATGGCGCCCAGGACCTGACCGGCGATGGCGCCCATCTGATACTTGGTCGCCTTGCTGGCCTGAGCGGTGCCGTGACGCAGGGCGACGTGACTGAGTTCGTGCGCCATCACCCCCGCGACTTCCCCTTCGTTTTTCGCGGCCTCGATCATCCCCCGGTTCACGTACATGGGCCCGCCCGGGAGGGCGAAGGCGTTGATCTCCTTCACGTTCACGACCTTGAAGGAGTAATGGAATTCGGGGTGCTGGAGCTCCGGCGGGATGGCCGCGGCCAGCCGCCGGCCGACGTCACTCACGTACGACGTCAGCCCATCGTCCCTGAGCAGCGGAAACTGCTGCTCAGCTTGAGCTGCCGCGTCCCGCCCGAGTTTCACATCGTCCGCCGGGTTGTAGCTGTTTTTCGGCGGATCCACCCGCGTTTGTGCGCTGCCGACGACGGCGACTGCTCCTACAAGTGCGACGCCGGTGAACCTTAGCAAATGCATCTTCAGCACGAGGTCATCTGTTGCAAAACCCAGGCCCACAGTCCACAGGCACGCGTCACTTCACCACCACGATGATTTTCTCCCGTATGGCTTGGGTCTTCTTGGTGTCGGTGACCGTCGCCGCAAGGTCGAAATCCACCGAGTACCTTCCCGGCTTGGACGTGACGATGTCACTCACGCTCTGATTGCCAATCCGCTCCGTCTTCCTGACCACCATGTTGGTTTTCAACGCGTGCGCGGCGGCAGATCCGTCGAAGAATCCGACCTGCACGGAACCCTCATACTTCGTTTCCGCTCCGGCCCCGTGGTAGTAGATGTGGATCTCCGATAGAACTTTGTCGTTGGGACGACTAGCTGGCACGACGCACTCCGTGCGCGGCTCGGACTGACACGCAAATTCCCGGTCCGGGTTACTGAGATCCCCGTGCATGATGACCCACGTCACGTGGGGCGTATTCGGCATAGCGACTGCCGGTTCTGGAACGTGCGCGCCGCAACCCGGTAACATCACAACCGCGGCAACCAACATCAACCATCCTCTGCACATATGCTAATCCTCGGTAAGTGTTAAGTGAGTGCGCGATACAGGACGTACGCCAGCGCCCCTAGGGCGATGACCACGACGATCGTCATCTCTGGCGACCAGTGATCACGCGGACGAAGGGTCCCCACCCGGCGACTTGAGCCCCGATTCGATAGGGACCGATTGATGAAGCGCATGGTCAGTCGACCCCGAAGTGTGGCATCCACATTTCCATGGTTATCATCAGCAGCACCATGACTCCGATGATGACGAGAACGACGTCAATCCATTGGACACGACGCCACCATTGACTCTCTCGGATCGTGGTCATCGCGACGCCCCTACCGCGCCACCTGCCGACACACGCTTGGCCATCACGTATAGCGCCGGCAGGACGAGCAACGTAAACAGCGTCGAGGTCACGAGTCCGCCAATCATCACGATCGCCAGCGGACGTTCGATCTCCGTGCCGTGGAGACGGAGCACCAGCAAGGGCAACAGGCCGAGGATTGCGGTGGCGGCGGTCATGAGTTTTGGACGCACGCGGCCGATACTCGCCTCGCGGACCGCATCGAGGAATGGGCGACCCTCGCGACAGAGTCCACGAATCTGCGTCACCAGAACCAGGCTATTCTGGACCGCAATGCCAAATAGACCAATGAGCCCCACCAGCGACGAGACGTTCCACGTCTCCCCAGCCAGCAACAGGCCGGCGATCCCACCCACGAACGCCACGGGAATCGTGACGAGGATCACGGCCGCTTCCGTGAACGAATCAAGCGCAAAGTACAACAGCAACAACACCGCGAATAACGCCAGCGCGATCGCCGTCACGAGCGAGCGCGATGCCCGCGCCTGACTTTCGACCCGGCCTCCCACGTTGAAGAAATACCCCTTCGGCAGCTGCAAATCGTTTTGCAAAGACTTTTGAATGTCCGCAGCCACGCCACCGAGGTCCCGCCCGGTGGCCGACGCCTCGACAGCGACGCGGCGGCTGCCAGCTTCGCGCCGAATCGCGCCCGGACCAAACGCCTGTTCGATTGACGCGAGCTGCCCCAGAGGTATGCGCGTGCCATCGTGGCTGTCGATGAACAACGACCTAATGGCGCTGATGTCGTTGCGTTTCTCGTCCGGCAGCCGAACTACTAGGTCAAAGCGCCGCTGGCCGACCCAAATCTCCGATTCTTCCTCGCCGACCAAGGCAATGCGAACCGCTCGGATGACATCCCCCGGCGAGAGCCCCACCCGCGCGGTGGCCGACCGATCGACCGCGATGCGTAGCTGCGGCAGACCAGTCAGCTGTTCCGCGCGCAGGTCGGAGACGCCCCGTACGCCACTCATCAAGTCCCGCGCACGCTCGGCCAACCTGGTGAGTTCGTCGAGGTCCGGTCCGAAGATTCGGACCGAAATATCAGCCGGCGTACCGCCCAGCCCCTCGTCGATGCGCATCCCGAGCGGCGTCGTGAACAGCACCGTGACACCGGGTACGGCCTTGAGCCGGTCCCGCATCACGTCTTCGATCGCGTCGAGGCCGCGACTTCGATCCGTCTTGAGAACGACGAGCACGTCGGACGTGGTGTGCGGCATCGGATCTTCAGTCGCCTCGGCGCGGCCGGTCCGGCGGACCACATCGTCGACTTCCGGAATTTCGCGGAGCAGATCCTCCACCCGATGGTTGAGGCGATCGACTTCCTCCAGCGACGCTTCTGCGGGCAGGACGGTCTGCAGCAACAGCGCGCCTTCGTCGAGCTTGGGCATGAAATCGGATCCGATTCGGGTTGCAATGACCAGAGATGGCACCGTGACGGCCGCGGCGAGAGCCAACACCAGGAGACGGTGAGTTAAGGAGAAATCCAAGATCGGCGCATATGCGGCCTTTACTTGTCGGATCAGCCACACATCTTCGTGCGCCCCGACCTTCGGCGCCCGAAGAACGAGTGCGCCGACAACAGGCACCAGGCTCAACGCCAGTATCAAGGAGGCGGCAACCGCCGCCATGACGGCGGCGGCGAGCGGCTGATACATGCGACCTTCGATTCCCGACATGCCGAACAGCGGCAGGAAGACCGCGATGACGATGATGGTCGCAAAGGCGATTGGTCGCCCGACCTCACCGGCGGCGTGAATTGCGATCTCCCGATGGCCTTCGCCAGATCTGCCGGTCAGACGATGCACGATGTTCTCGGTGACGATGATGGCGGCGTCGACCAAGAGGCCAACCGCGATGGCCAGCCCGCCGAGGGTCATCGTGTTCAATCCGACGTTGAGCCGATCCAACAGGATCCCCGCCAACGCGATGGACATCGGAATCGTCAGCGTCACGAGCAGCGCCGCCCGAACGTCGCCAAGCAACACGAACAGGACCAGCACCACGAATGCCGCGCCAAGCAGAACTGCGCGTCCAACGCCGCCCAACGCCGACTGGATCAGCGCTGACTGGTCGTAGACAATCCGGACGGTAACGCCTTTGGGCAGGCCGCGCTGAATTTCGGTAACGGCCCTCCGGATCCCCGCCGCGACCTTGACCGTGTCAGAGCCGAATTGTTTGATGATGCGCGCGCTGACGACCTCGCCTTTCAGGCGGTGCGCCATGCCGCGGCGCGTCGCCGGCGCCTCGCGGACATCGGCCACGTCACCAACCAGCACCGGCGTCGTTCCGCGGACTGCGACGACGGTCTGTCGCAAGTCGTCAATACCTGCGGCGCGTCCCAGCGCGCGAACAGACCATTCCATCGGACCCTGCCGGACGAATCCGCCCGATGCGTTGACGTTGGAAGTCTGGACCGCATGAATCAGCTCGTCGAGGCTGACTCGTCGCGCCGCCATACGCTCGGGATCCATCTGGACCTGGAACTGCCGCAAGTACCCGCCGAGCCGTTCCACAGCCGCAACACCGGGAACCGCCAGGAGCCGGTTCTTGACGTCGAACTCCGCCAGATCGCGTAGCGCCATCAGGTCGGCGGCGCCTGGCTCGGCCTCGAGCGTGAACTCGAAGATCTCGTTGAGACGGCCGGTCACTCCGGAGAGCAGCGGCTCAGTGCCAGGCGGAAGCTGCGGACCGATCTGATTGACACGCTCCGCGACGAACTGCCGGGCGCGATAGTAGTCAGCATCCGGCTCGAACTCGACCGTGACCTGACACACCCCGAGCTGAGACACGGAGCGAATGCGGCGGATCTCTGGCAGACCAGCCAGCGCCGCTTCCAAGGGTATGGAGATGCCTGTCTCCAGCTCCTCCGCACCCATGGAGGGGTTCTGGACGATGACGTTGAACACCGGCGCGGACAAATCCGGAAATACGTCGCGCCGAAGGTTCTGCAGTGACATCACACCGAACGCGGTGCCGGCGAGTGCCAGAATGACTGAGACCGCCGGCCGAGCCGCCGAGGCTCGAATGAAGCGCTCAATCATTGCGCTTCTCGTCATGTTCACCTTCGGACGCGGATCGCTCGGTCTCCGCCTTCAGCAGGAAGGCGCCATCGACAACGATCGGTTCGCCGGCCCGCAGGCCGGACAGAACCTCGACTTCGCCAGCGATGTCGCGTCCGCGCCCGATCGGTCGGATCTCGAAGGTGCGGTCGTTCTTGGGGACGAACACGCACCAGCGATCGCGAACGCGCTGCACCGCCGCCGCCGGAACCGCCAGCATCGTCCCTTGTTCGCCCACCGGAAGCCACGCTGTGGCTGACATGCCGGGACGAAGGAGATGCTCGCGATTCGGTAGATCGATGCGGACCGCGACCGTCCGCGAATCGGCATCCACGCTCTGTCCGATGAGCGCGACCTTGCCATCGAATGTCCTGCCGGGGAGCGCGGCGAATGTGATGCGCGCGGGCGCGCCCTTCACCAGCCGCACCGCATCCCGCTCGAAGGCGTGTACCGTCAGCCAAATGGTGGAGAGATCGCCGATGCGAAACAGCGGCTTGGACGGATCGGCCGTCTGGCCCAGGGCGAGCGTGCGTTCGAGGACGACGCCACTCACCGGCGAGCGCAGCACGAGCGACGAGGCGCTGGCGCCGTCGCCGGCCCGGTCTGGCGCGCCGAGAGACTGTAAACTGGACCGCGCGGATCGCACCTGCGCCTCAGCCCCGATCAACTCGTTCTCCGCCTCTTGCACCTCGCGCGTCGGGACGATTTTCTCTGCGTTGAGACCGCGTTTTCGCTCGAGGGCTCGCTGCGCAAGATCGCGTCTGGCCTCGGCGGTCGCGAGTTCGCCCCTCGCCTTGGCAAGGTCCCCGCTTTCGAGCGTCGCCAGAGCTTCCCCCTTGTGGACGGCTTGGCCCTCCACCGCGCGCAAAGCAACCACCCGAGCGGCCAGAGGCGAGCTGACTTCCGCATAGGCGTTTTCATTGACGCCGAGCTCGCCGAGTAGGCTCGACGATTCACCGCCCCGATGCTGCTCAACCTTTGATGTCGTGATGCGAAGGTCCCGAAGCATTTCTTCGCTGACCTGCACGATGTTGTCGGCGGGTTTCGGCTCGCCCTTCGCTGCCCGATCGGCCGACTTGGCTGGCTCGCTGGACCGCTCCCTTCTTCCACATCCGACCGCACTGACAATGACCAGCACCACTATCGCGCTCGCAATCGTTCTCATTGAAGGACTCCCGCCGCCGCGTCCTGCTCGATGACACTTTCGGCGACTTCGAGGAGCCGGTTCAGAAACTCGAGCCGTGTCTCCACGATCTCGCGTCGAATCAGTAGTAACTCCGCAAGATTGATCTGACCGACCTCGAAGCTCCGGCGGGCAAGCGCTTCGTTCTCCTCAATACCCGGCATCGCATCCTGCTCGAAGGCGGACAGCGCGCCTTCCCGCGCTCTGTAGGCCGCGTACAACGTCCGGACTTCGGATTCGACCGAGGCACGCATCGCCTCCAGTTGTAGGCGGAGTCGGGAGGCTCGTGCGCTGCCGGTTGCCCGAAGTTCCTGGCCCTGGCTAAACACCGGAAGGGCAATCGTCAATTCGCCGAGAACCGCGCGGTGCCCTTCCTCCCGCTTGAACCGAGCCCCCAGGCCGACATCGGGTCGAGCGGTCGCGCGGCCAAGACGAACGTCGGCTTCGGCATCACGGATGTCGGCCTCGACCGCACGGAGATCGGGACGAGATGCGACGGCGACAAGTAGACCTTCCAGATCAGCCGGCCGCTGAAGCCGCAGGGAACCACCGGCGACGACTGGTGTCCCTGGAGCAAACCCCAGTAGCCGCTGCAATTCGCCGGCGGAGACGACGCGCTCTCCCTCGGCCGCCAAGCGCGCGGCTCGCGCACGCGCGCTGGCGACCTTGGCAATGTTCACGTCGAGAACGGCAATATCACCGGCTTGGTAGCGGCGGTCTGCAACCGTGACCACCTCCGCGGCCACTGATTCGGCGCCGCGCAGCAACTCGATACGCTGCTGCGCGTACAACGTTCGAAGATGGGCTAAGGCGACAGAGCGAAGGGCGCCCCGCATCGCGTCCGCGGCAACCGCGGTCTCGCGCGCGACACCCGCCTCAGCCCCAGCGATGCGCGCCGCACGCTGCCCTCCCGTCTCGAAGGATTGGACGAAACCGACGTCGAGGTCCGTGAGCATTCCAGTCTCAGTGGTGCGCGGTCCCGTCCCTAGGTCGATGGACGGGTTGTCGCGAAGCCGCACGCGCGCGCCAGCCAGGCGGCCACGTGCCTCCGCGATCCGCGCGCGGGCGACGAGCACCTGGGGGGACTGCTGCCGCGCCCGGGCCAGCGATTCTTCGAGCGATAGAGATAGAGACTGCGCTCCGGCCTTCGCCTGTACGAGACAGACCAATACCGGCACCGCAGCATAGAGCCGCAACTTCATGGTGCCTCGCTGACAAATCAGCCGCGCAATGGCGCGGCCGAGCCTTAACGAATCAGGATGTCAGATGGTCGAGGCGAACTTGGGAACGTGGAAGATTTCGGAGGGCGCGACGCGGGGGAGACTTTGAGAGGAGATCTCAAACAGCGGCTGAGGGACCGTCACCGAGACGATGACGCGCGCGATCTCAGGCACGATTGGCTGTGCGCAGCACGCGCACCGGACACACAATGCTGGACAGGATCCGTCGGACCGCTCGTCCTGGACGCTCGTGCACTGCTCGGACGCGACGAGCGCGTCGAGCCCGGTCGCCTCCGTCGCGAGGAGGCCAAGCACGAGAAACAAGAACAAGCGTCGCACTACGTAGAAATCTAGCACGTTTTCGATCGTTAGGCGTCCGGAGCCCTAGCCCTGCCGGCGTATCCGCAACAGCGCCCAGCCAGCCCACCCATCCAGTGCTCTATGACTTCTCCAGGCTATGGGCGCTCACGGTGCCGCAGCAGTTCCCCGCCGCGTCGACAACTGGCAGGCTCGTCGCACGGTGCCCGTGGAGTTTCTGACGCGCTCGTTCAACTGGCTCGGCCGCGCCGCAGCACGCCGATGTGGAGCGCATGATGTCTTTGACGCGCACCTCGGAAGGGCGCCGGTCGTCGGCAGCGACATCGCAACAGACGTCACGCTCGGTGACAACGCCGACCAACTTGAGGTGTTCGGTATCCGCCACAACAGGCGCGCAGCCGCAACCCGAAGTGCGCATCGCCCGCGCGGCGTGTGCCGCCGTATCCTGCGGGGTACAGCACGACGACGCTTCGACTGGTTTCATCACATCGCTGCAACAACTCATGTGGTCGTCTTTCAGTGTTTGGAAGTGTTCTCGTCGCACCCAATGGGCGCGAACCAGTGTGCACCGCCATATCGTTGCGCGCAAGTATCAGTTGAGGATGTTCCCAACAGCACAGACGCGCGCGGGACAGCCCGGCATCGGATGACGGGTCGGGATGAGCTCACGCGTCTGACGTCGACGCGCGCACCGACGGCGTGAACCGTACAGACGGCGTGCCGTTGGCCGCGGGCTTGCTCTATCCAATTCTAAGGAGAACACAATGGCGACGGATCCGGTGTGCAAGATGACGATTGACGAGAGCAAGGCCGCTGGCAAGAGCGAGTACAACGGGAAGATGTATTACTTCTGCGCGACGGGCTGCAAGACCAAGTTCGACGCGAACCCTCAGCAGTACGTGAAGGGCTAGGCGCGCCGGCATCTCCATCAACCCCGCCGCCGACCCAATGGGGCCGACGGCGGATCCACAACACAGCGTTAGGGTTTCTTCCGCATAGGTCCTACCGCAAGCCGAATGCCGCTCAGGCCGTGAAGGCATGATTAACACTCTTTAATCGAGCAGGGCCAGTGCCGCGCTATGATCCGCCAATGTTCAATCGTACCGGAGTGAAACGAGTCGCTGTGATGGCTCTGACCGTTTCGGCCGCGGTGACTTGGTCCGTACGAGCTCACTCGCAAGCTGCCCCGGGGAGCGGAAACTGGTCAGTTACCGTCACGGACGTGACGTCGCCAGCAGCGGTCGACAGTGGGCAACCGCAACTCTCCGCGCTCGGCAACCGTGTCGTGCTGAGCTGGGTCGAACGCACCGGCGAGAAGGGCACCCTACGGTTTTCTAACCGAACCGACACTGGTTGGACGGAGGCCCAGACAGTCGCGTCCGGCTCCGACTGGTTTGTGAATTGGGCTGACGTCCCTTCAGTGATCCCCCTGCAGCACGAGTCGATGGCCGCCCATTGGCTGCAGAAGCGCGCTGCGAGCACCTATGCTTACGACGTCAGGCTCACCTTCTCGCGGGACCGCGGACGAACCTGGTCTCCGTCGGTGACCCCTCACCACGACGGGACGAAAACGGAGCATGGCTTCGCGTCGCTGTTTTCCATGGCAGCTCAGGGCCTCGGCTCTGTCTGGCTGGACGGACGTCAGATGAAAGAAGGCGAGCACGACGGGATGGATGCCGGCAGTATGAGCATACGCGGAGCGATGTTCGCCCCGGACGGAACCCAAGCGTCGGAGACGTTGATCGACGATCGCGTCTGCGAATGTTGCCCGCTGGCCACGGCCGTCACGGCGGCCGGCCCCATCGTCGCGTATCGCAATCGCACGACTGACGAAATTCGCGACATCTACGTGTCCCGAATGGTTGGCGGCAAATGGACCGAACCGCGCGCGGTGCACAACGACAATTGGCGCATCGCCGCCTGCCCAGTGAACGGACCCGCTCTAAGCGCGAACGGGCGGAACGTAGCGATCGCTTGGTTCACCGCAGTCGGCAACGAAGGGCACGTCTACGCCGCGTTCTCTTCGGACTCAGGTGCGACGTTTGGACCACCGGTGCGCGTCGACGACGTCGGCGCGGTTGGCCGCGTCGATGTCGAATTGCTCGCCGATGGATCCGCCGCGGTGACCTGGATTGAATTTGCCGAGCAGCGATCCGAATTCCGAATTCGCCGCGCTGAACGCGGCGGTACGCGGTCGGCGTCGATGGCGGTCTCAGCCATCGCAGCTGGGCGATCGAGCGGTTATCCTCGGATGGCGAGGCGAGGCAACGAACTATTGTTCGCCTGGGTCGAGGCCGGTGACAATCCGCGGGTGCGAACCGCCGTCGCCCCGCTCGGCCCGGCGACCGACTCCCGCCACTGAGCGTCGGCCCTTCGTCGCTGATTCCCCCGTGCTCCGGCAAGCACGGGCAGGCGGCTGAGGCTCCCTTCTAGAGAACTCGCTCCTTTCGCACCGCACCGGGGATCAAATGCTCATTCAACCGATCGACATCTTCGTGTATGCTTGGCTGATCGTTGCGGTGCTGTCCGCCGCGTACGTGGCGTGGGATCAATTCCACGGCAACCCTGAGCCGGTCGTGATGAAGTGGGGCTTCATCCTGGTCACCCTCTACATGGGCCCGATCGGACTGCTGCTCTACGTGATGGCGGACAAGGAGCCGCGGCCCGGCGAACACGAGGCCTTCATCAAGCCGTTGTGGAAACAGGGCGTCGGCTCCACGGTCCACTGCGTCGCCGGCGACGCCACCGGCATCATCGTCTCCGCCGTCGCCGTCGCCATCATTGGTCTGCCGATGTGGCTGGACCTGATCATCGAATACACCGCCGGCTTCCTGTTCGGCCTGCTGATCTTCCAGGCGCTGTTCATGCGCAAGACGATGGGCGGCACGTATGTGGAGAACGTGCGGCGCAGCTTTCTGCCTGAGCTGATCTCGATGAACTGCATGATGGGCGGCATGGCCCCGGTGATGGTCCTGCTGATGATGGGGCGAGACATGCGCGCGATGTGGCCGGGCGAGCCACTGTTCTGGATGGTGATGTCGCTCGGCATCATCGCCGGTTTCGCGATCGCCTATCCGGTCAACGTCTGGATGGTCTCGCGCGGCATGAAGCACGGCCTGATGACCGAACGCGGGACCGCGAAGAAGAGCGGTGCCATGGCCGGCATGGACCACTCGAAGATGAAGATGACAAAGCCCGCCGGCAAACCCGCGAAGCGCGGCTCGACGGACAAGCGCCACGCCAATATCAAGCCGGCCGCCGGCAAGGCCGACACGGATGACATGGGGGACATGGCGATGGGCGACGGCGACCAGATGCAGGCCGACGTGACGTGCCCGCAACTCGTCACGATCACACTGTTCACGTTGCTCATGCTCGCCGCCGGAATGACGGTGCCCGGCGCCTTTGTCAACCTGCGGCTAAGCGCGCACGATGTCCGGGGCGCGATCATGCCGCCCGGCATGATCATGACGCAGGAAACGCCGGCGGCGGCGATGCTCGACATGGCGGCCGTCGATCCGCGCGACGTCACGGCGTCCTACGGCCTCGACAAGCAGGGCGCGCAGGCGCTGGCGCCACGCATCGAAAACGGCGTCAAGATCTTCGACCTCGAGACGTCCGTGATCCGGTGGCAGATCCTGCCGGCCGTCTCGGTCAACGCCTACGCGTTCAACGGACAAGTGCCCGGGCCGACGCTGCGCTTCCGCCAGGGGGACCGCGTCCGGATCAACGTGACCAACCGGCTGCCGGACACGACCACGGTTCACTGGCACGGATTGATCCTGCCAAACGTGATGGATGGTCCGGCGAACATCACTCAGAAGCCGATCGAACGCGGCAACGTGTATCGCTACGAGTTCACGGCGGTTCAGGCCGGCTCGTATTTCTATCACTCACACGATCACGTCGACCGTCAGCAGGCGTTGGGTCTGTACGGCGCGATGCTCATCGACCCCGCACAGCCGGCGGACGAGATCGCCGCCGATCACGAATACACGATCCAGCTGCAGGAGTGGCTGATTCGGGAAGGCCTGACCTACCCGGCGATGCCGATGGACGGCGGCCAGCCGAACTACTTCACGATCAATGGCCGCGCGTTTCCGTCGACCGACATGATCAAGATGAAGGTGGGTGAGACGCTGAAGGTGCGGTTCATCGGATCGAACAACGGCTTCATCCACCCGATGCACGTTCACGGCGGACCGTTCGTCGTAGTCGCGCGCGACGGCGAGACGCTGGCGCCCGCGGCGAGGTTCAAGGCTGACACCATCAACGTCGGCCCCGGACAGCGTTACGACGTGGTCTGGACGGCCCTCAAGCCTGGCAAGTGGATGATCCACTGCCACATCTCGCACCACACCACCAACAACAACACCGAACAGGATGGTGGCGGCGGGCTGATGATGCATATCGAGGTCGAGGGAGACCCGGCAACCTGAAATCAGAACTCCACTTGCCAACCTAATCGAACAATCCAGCGGCGTTGTAGTTGCGGGCCATCCAGACGTTGCACGAGTGGCACCTCCCCTTGGACGTGAAAATGCTGTCCCTTCAGCAAACCCTTTTCTGGGTGAGCGGTGAGTCCCAACAACGCACTGAGACGCGTCCCGCCTTGCGCATGCGGGTCTTTGGTCGGTTCATCCCTGGGATCAAGCAGAGCATCCGAGCCGCGAATGTTTTGCCAGATCTCGCCACGACCGCCGACCGACACGCTCACCGAATGCTCGAGCTGACGCGTGATCGAAGCGCCCACCTGATAACGGTCCCCGAGCCTGTAGCCGTGGTCGTTCGTTCCGAGCCGGACGGTGGATCCGAAATCGACTGCCCAGCCCCACGGCAGTACTTGCCCGAGATACGTCACGCCTGGCAGCACTGAAAATGTCCCCGAGCCGATCTGCATCGGGTACTCGAGCCGCATGCCGTTCATCGTCGCGTCGATCGAACCGGACGGCAGACCTACCCCGCCACTCAAGAGGACCCATTGCCTGGGTTTGGCTGTCTCATACACCGCATACATTCCGCGTAGTTCGATGTCGCCGATCCCCTCGGTTCGTTCGGCGAATCGCATGCCATCGGCCGTGAGGTGATTCATTTCCTTGCGGACGAATGGGAGCGAGGCCATCAGGGTGATCTTATCGGTCGGCGCATACATGACCATCCCCATGTGCATTTGCATCGTCATGTCCGTAGGCGCGGCGAAGGTCCGTTGCAGAATGCTCGCCTCGCTAATGCCGCCGGTCCCGTCAAGATTGCCCGCCATCTTCTCGAACATGAACTGATAGCCGATCATCCATTTACCGGCCTGCCCGGTCATGATGTCGAACGGCACGAGGCCGGGAGCGCCCATCATTTCAGTCATGCTCCCAGCCTGCCTCGCGCCCTGCGAAGTCTCCGCTGGTTTCATATCGGGCATCGGTGCCTGCTCCGGCACGACCGTCGTCTGTGTAGGCGCCGTCGATTGCGATCGCGCTGAGGAGGGAACGGCCAGCAGTGTCAAGGCGAGACTGCAACGAATGATGAGGCGCACTGTCTGTTTCATGTTCGACGATGTTTGAGCATCTGCCGGTGACCGTACGGGGCCCTGTGGCGAAATTCCTTCAGGTGCGCGGCCGCGCTACTTCTTTTTAGGACCTGCGCCGGGCTTGGGGCAGACTTCGGCGACGGCTTCCCGGGCATTGGCATAGTCGGTGGCATGGCCATTCGACATCCCTCCTTAACAACGAGCCTATGAACGATTTCGCGGCCAGCCTGCGCGGCGTGACACGACATGCGACGCGGCAACGAGCTGCTCCCTGGTCGCGTTCGGCTGCAGGGCGATCAGATGCACGCTTCCCTCGTCTCGGAAATAGGGAGTGGCGTTTCGCCCCTGGGGGGATGACCCACAGATCACGATCGTGCTACCGCCTTCGTCGTCCGCGCCTTATTTGTCCTTCACCTGATCCAGAGCCAGGCGCAGCCGCTCACCGGCTTCTTGAGCCACGGCCTGCAACGCCCCGTTCTTGACGATGTCGAACATTGCATCGGGCCTGGCGATGGAGACGACGCTGCCGCCATCGTCTTCCCACACGCAGACGTTACACGGGAGGAGGAGCCCAATACCCAGTTCCGCCTCGAG
>JAYVYV010000320.1:0-3369 GCA_043783985.1 Acidobacteriota bacterium
GTACCAGAATCCAGGAGCGCTGGAGCGGATGCAGAAGGTCGCCTGCACGAACATGATCGCGACGCACCTGGTCGACGGCGCCGGCCACTGGGTGCAGCAGGAGCAGCCGGAAGCCGTGAGCCGGCTGCTCATTCAGTTTCTGCACACCTCGGGTTCGCGCGCATGAGCCGGCTTCCGCCGAGCATCCTTCCGGCTTTCGTGGCACAATCCGCCGCATGAAAAAGCTCGTCCTCCTGATGGTCCTGGCCGGTGCGTCGGGCGCCCCGCAGGCGGCGGCCGACAACGACGTCACCAGCTGGGAGAGGCAGGCCCAGAACGTCACGATCACCCGCGACGACTGGGGCATTCCGCACGTCACGGGAAAAACCGATGCCGACGCGGTCTTCGGCGTGATGTACGCCCAGGCCGAGGACGACTTCAACCGCGTGGAGACGAACTACCTGAACTCGATGGGCCGCCTCGCCGAAGCCGAGGGCGAAGGGGAGATCTACCGCGATCTGCGGATGAAGATATTCATCGACCCGGCCGACATGAAGGCGCAGTACCAGAAGAGCCCGGCGTGGCTGAAAACGCTGATGAACGCGTACGCCGACGGCTTGAACTACTACCTCTACAAGCACCCGGCGGTGAAACCGCGCGTGATCACGCATTTCGAGCCGTGGATGGCGCTGACCTTCAGCGAGGGGAGCATCGGCGGCGACATCGAACGGGTGAACCTCAACCAGCTCGAGACGTTGTACGGCAAGACGCCGCCGAAGTCGACGCCGGTCTTCGCGCCGCTGGCGCTTCGGCGTGGCGAGCCCGATGACGATCTGAACCGCTTCGTCGAGCCGACCGGATCCAACGGCGCGGCGATCGCGCCGTCCAACACGACGTCGCGCCACGCCATGCTGCTGATCAACCCGCACACGTCGTTCTATTTCCGCGCCGAGGCGCAGATGACCAGCGCCGAGGGGCTGAACGCGTACGGCGCGATGACATGGGGACAGTTCTTCATCTATCAGGGATTCAACGAGCGCACCGGCTGGATGCACACGTCGAGCGGCGTCGACAACATCGACGAGTATCTCGAGACGGTGACGAAGAAGGGAACCGGCTTCACGTACCGCTACGGGTCGGAGGATCGTCCGGTCACCGTCAGCAGGATCGTCGTGCCGTACAAGACCGCGACGGGGATGGCGCAACGGGAATTCACGATTTACAAGACGCACCACGGGCCCGTGGTGCGCGAGGCCGACGGCAAATGGATCAGCGTGCGGCTGATGCAGGAGCCGCTCAAGGCGCTCCAGCAGTCGTATCTGCGCACCAAGGCGAAGAGCTACAAGACCTTCAAAGAGACGATGGAGCTGCACACGAACTCGTCGAACAACACGATCTACGCCGACGCCGACGGCAGCATCGCCTACTTCCACGCCAACTTCATCCCGAAGCGCGATGCGAAATTCGACTGGACCAAACCCGTGGACGGCAGCACTCCTGCGACGGAGTGGCACGGTGTGCTGTCGATCGACGAGTCGCCAGGCCTGCTGAACCCGCCCACCGGCTGGCTCTACAACGCGAACAACTGGCCCTGGTCGGCGGCCGGCCCCAACAGCCCGAAGAAAACGGATTATCCGGCCTACGTCGATCGCGGCATCGAGGAGAGCCCGCGCGGCGTCCACGCGCTTCGCGTGCTGGACAAGAAGAAGGACTTCACGCTCGACTCGTTGATCGCCGCCGCCTACGACAGCTACCTTCCGGCATTCGAAGTGCTGATGCCGCGCCTGATCAAGGCGTACGACGCCGCACCGGCCACGCACCCGATGAAGGCGAAGCTATCGGATCCGATCAAGGCGCTGAGAGTCTGGGATTACCGGTGGTCCACCTCATCGGTGTCGACGTCGCTCGCCGTCTACTGGGGCGAAGAGCTCGGGCGCCGCGTGGGAGACGCCGCGCGCAAGAGCGGCGTGACGGCCGATCACTACATGGCCAACAGCGCGACGGCGGAGGAACAGCTGCAGGCGCTCGCGGCCGCGTCCGACCAGCTGACGGCCGATTTCGGCAGCTGGAAGACGCCGTGGGGCAACATCAACCGCTTTCAGCGCCTGACCGGCGACATCGTGCAGCCGTTCAGCGACGCCGGAGCCAGCGTCCCGGTCGGCTTCACCTCGGCGCGCTGGGGCTCGCTCGCTTCGTTTGGCGCGCGCAGCTACCCGGGCACGAAGAAGATGTACGGCACCACCGGCAACAGCTTCGTGGCGGTGGTCGAGTTCGGCGACAAGGTGCGGGCCAGGGCGGTGTCGGCCGGCGGCGAAAGCGGTGATCCCAGATCGAAGCACTTCAAGGATCAGGCGGAACGCTACAGCACCGGGAACCTGAGGGACGTGTACTTCTATCCGGCGCAGCTCACCGGGCACACCGAACGGCAGTACCATCCTGGACGTTAGAAGTCTGAAGTCTGAAGTCAGAAATCTGAATTCCTTCTCGACGCCACGGCTGTGCGCGGAGCGGCTGACGGCCGCGCACTGGCTCGATCTGCGCCGGATGGACGAGGACGAGCGGTTCATGGCGCTGCTCGGCGGGGTGCGCGACACGGCCGGCACCGTCGCCTACCTTGAAATGAACGTGACGCACTGGACGGACCACGGCTTCGGCCTGTGGATGCTGCGCGACGCGGCTTCGTCGGCGGTGATCGGCCGCGCGATCCTGCGGCATCTCGACGTGGAAGGCGTTGACGAAGTCGAAGTGGGGTACGGCTTCCTGCCAGAGTACTGGGGCCGCGGCCTCGCGACCGAGGTCGCGCAGGCCTGCATCCATATCGGATTCGATCGACTTGGGTTCAAGACGCTCGTCGCGATCACGACACCCGCCAATGTCGGCTCACAGCGCGTGCTCGAGAAATCGGGTCTGGCCTACGAGCGCGACATCGTCCACGCCGGCCTTCCGCACATGTTGTTTCGTACTGGCTCGAAGTAGCCATAGACGCCACCATCGGCCGTGCACTTCCGGGCGATCAGCGCGCGCGCGGATTCTGTGTCTCGGCGTCTGCGCGCCTTGTGAACGACAGGTGCGCGGGGTTAGCATCACGCCCATGCGATTCCTGTCATTGCTGATCTGCGCGTCATTGGCTCTTTCGTCGAGCGCCTTCGCGCAGCAGCGCGCCGCCGACGGCGTGTCGCTCAACGACGAGGGGCTGCCGCAGTACTCCACCTTTTCGCTGTGCGCGATCGATCCGGGCACCGGCCAGTCCGGCGCCGCGGTGACGACGCGCGTGCCGTTTGTCGGCCGTGCGGTGCCGCACGTGCGGGCCGGCGTCGGCGCGGTCTGCACGCAGGCGTCGACGATGGTGGAGTACGGTCCCCGTGGCCTGGATCTGCTCGCGAAAGGCGT
>JAYVYV010000321.1:0-3367 GCA_043783985.1 Acidobacteriota bacterium
GATTATCCGGATCTGACGATTGACTGGAGCGAGGAGCGCACCGCGCGTCTCGTGGCGCAGGTGAAGGAGGGCGCGATCGACGCGGCCGTGCTGGCGCTGGAAGCCGACCTGCGGGGTCTCGCCCACGAACCGCTGGGCTGGGACCCGTTCTTTCTGGCAGCGGCCCCTGGCCACCCGCTGGCGCGCGGCAAAAAGCCGATCACGCCAGACGTTCTCGACGGCGCACGCGTCTTCCTGCTCGACGATGGCCATTGCTTCAGAGATCAGGCGCTGCAGCTGTGCGCCCGCGCGGGGGCACGCGAGACCGGGTTCCGCGCCACGAGCCTCGCGACGCTCGTGCAGATGGTGAGCGCGAGCGGCGGCGTGACGCTGCTGCCCTCGATCGCGCTGGCGGTCGAGAATCGCCGGGGGCAGCTGACGGTCCGCCGTTTCGCCGCCCCGGGCCCAGGCCGGACGCTTGCGCTCGCCTGGCGGCGCGGATCGGCGCTGCGCGCGCCGCTCGCCCGAATCGCGGCCACCATGCGGGCGGCGCTCGGAGGTCCGAAATCTAAATCTGAAATCTGAACTCTGAACTCTGAAATTCACGAACGCCATGACGTCGCTACACTTGCGGTCCACGATGCGACGGGCCGCCGCGATCGTTTCGCTCGTCCTGCTGACCGGCGCGTCCGCCGCCTGCAGAAAAAGTGTGCGCGTGGTCGAGCGCGTGGGCATGGCGATGGGCTCGGAGCTGAAGCTCACCGCCGAGCCCGCGGACGAAGCCGCCGCGCGGACGGCGTTCGACGCGGTGTTCGCCGAGTTCGAGCGCCTCGAGGCGCAGATGAGCACGTGGCGTCCGGGCAGCGACGTCCTGCGCATCAACGCCGCCGCCGGCGTCCAGGCGGTGCCGGTCGCCGCCGATGTGCGCGACGTGCTGCGGCAGGCCCGGCAGATCAGCGAGTGGACGGAGGGCACCTTCGACGTCACGTTCGGCGCGCTGACCGACGTCTGGAAGTTCGATCACGATCAGGACAACACGATCCCGTCGGCCGACGCGATCCGCGCGCGGCTGCCGCTCATCGACTACCGGCAGATCGAGATCGACGACCGCGCCGGCACGGTGTTCCTGAAGCGCAAAGGCATGCGCATCCATCTCGGCGGAATCGGCAAGGGCTACGCCGTCGATCGCGCCGTGGGCATTCTCCGCAAAGCCGGCCTGCGCGATTTCATGATTCAGGCCGGCGGCGATCTCTACGTCGGCGGACGGAAAGAAGGGCGACCGTGGCGCCTCGGCATCCAGGACCCCCGCGGCGCCGAGGGCAAGAGCTTCGCCACCGTCGATCTCACCGACAGCACGTTCAGCACGTCAGGCGATTACGCGCGCTTCTTCATCAAGGACGGCATCCGTTATCACCACATCCTCGATCCGGCCAGCGGTCAGCCGGCCCGCCTGTGCCGCAGCGTGACGATCGCCGCCGCCAGCCCGGTGCTCGCCGACGCCGTCGCCAAAGGCGTGTTCATCCTCGGGGCGGAGAAAGGGATGGCGCTGGTGGAGAAGATCCCGGATCTGGAAGCCGTCATCGTGACGGCGAAGAACGAAGTGCTGGTCTCGAGCGGTTTGAAAAACCGGTTCGTCATGCTGCAACCGCCTACCGACGCACCGTAGCGCGGGCCTGTACGTCTCGCCCCGCTCCCTGTCACGACCGCGCCGTGGCGGGGCCTGTCCGCGAACAGCCCACTCAGGTGCTCGGCGAAACGCCGGACCCATCACGAGCTAAATCGCCTGCGCGCCCGAGCGGGCGCCCGTTCGCGGCCACCCGCGAGTGGCGTGGCGACGGTGATCTGCGTCTTCGCGCATCGGAACTCCGAAGCGGCCATCGCGTTGGTCGATAAACGGTTCGGCGAAACCAACTCCAAGATCGCTTTTGGTTGGTCACCATGTGGAAGCCAAGCGTCAACAAGTCAGAGTCTTTCAGCGGCATCGGCGGCTTCGCGATTCCTTTTTCACGGAACCACATCGCCGCACCGTAAGAAAGGATGTGGGCGGGTGTGCGCCCGGAGTTAATTACTTCAAAGGTAAGGTCGGGACGACTATTCGTCTCGTAGCCGGTGAAGGCGGTAATGGCGTTGACGTAAACGTAAGCTCTCTCAACCCTGTGGACGGTCCGCAATTGCAGCCCGTATATCAGGGCTTGGATCGACGCGACACCGACCAAAACGACAGTAAATATCGCCATCCATGCGTTGGGCGACAGATTCCAAAACAGTTCGTTGCTCACTCCTGGTTCGCCATCGTGAGGGGTGGAGTTTTGATTCTGTTTGGGTGGTTGGTCATCGACTTGTTGCTTTGCGGCGCCTGATGGCGGCACGTCTGTTGGCTGCGCGGTAGTGTGGATGCAGCTTAGGGTGATAGTCACCGCAAGGCCGACAAAAAAAGTGAGTGACTTTCTGCCCATACCTTCGACTTCTTAACCACGGCGTTTCACGCCGTCCGAGCATATTACCCAACAGTCGGTCCGGCTGAAGCGGGACACAACCGGCGTTTTGCGGCCCTACCGATGCTGCGGCGCCACGCGCGGGTGGCCGTGAACGGGCGCCCGCTCGGGCGCGGAGGCGATTTAGCTCGTGAATGGAGCAGCGTTTCGCCGAGCACCCGAGTGGGCTGTTCGCGGACAGGACCCGCCACGGCGCGCGGTTAATTGGGTGTCGAAATCGGGACGGCCGTGTTTCCCTGACGCCTGAACAGAATGAGCCAGTGCGGGCACTTCTTCTGGTCCAGGTAGAGCCGCTCGCAGTCGTCGCAGCGCACGCACTCGCTCTTGACGATCAGCGGTCCGCGGATCGCGCCCCACTCGCAGGTCTTCTCGCACAGCTTGCAGGTGTTGCACTCGGCCCAGCGCTTGATGCTGAAGACCGTCGTCACCTTCGAGACCAGACCGAGGGCGGCGCCGACGGGACAGAGGAAGCGGCAGTAGAGATTGCGGACGAACACGGTCGCGACGAGCAGCACGCCGAGTCCGACCCACATGCCGGTTGACCCGAACAGGCTGAACATCCAGAACGGCTCCGCGTAGCGGATCGGTCCCGCGACGTCTTTGGTGACGAGGTAGTACACCATCACCGCGGCGAGCAGGCCGTACTTGATCAGGTTGGCGTACTTCTCGATCCGCACTGGAATTTCGACCCGCATCTTTCGCGGGATGATCGGATCCATCAGCTGCGTCAGCGCGCCGAATGCGCAGACCCGCCCGCAGTACACCCGCCCCCACAGCACCGTTGTCACCACGACGAACAGCATGAGGAGATACCAGGCGAGGCTGTACTTGAACTCCGGGACGCTGAGGTCGGTGAGCCGGAAGACGTCGCTGACCGAGACCAGGCTGCTCTT
>JAYVYV010000322.1:0-3359 GCA_043783985.1 Acidobacteriota bacterium
GCCGCTGCCATGACGTGACGTGACGTGACGAGCTGTACAGGTTCTAGGTCCAGGTTCCCCTTCCTGGCCCTGGCGCCAGATCACTCTACACTTCGCGACAAGTGGGGACCAATGCGACGCGACCATCCGGTTAAACACGGCTATTCAGCGGGGAGCGCAACCTGCCCTCCCCAACTCGCACCAGCAAGATAGGCAAATTCCAACCCGATAATTGGGTGTCAATTGTGGCGAGTCGGCAGTGGTTCGCGGACAGACGCGGATAGATTTTCGATCTTCTAGTAGGACAGTTGGCATTATGTTTATGCCGAGTAAACTCTAGGTGCGCCCACCTGTAAGGCGTCGTCAGTCGGGTTCAGAATCTGGGGCGCGAAAACAATGGATCAGATGACCTCACGTCGAACCACATTCAACTGGGCCGCGGTGCTCGTCTCTTTCATGCTCCTCGGGACCAGCGCGGCGCTTCAGGCCCAGCGTTCAACGGGTGAAATCCGGCTTGAGGTGAAGGATCCGTCGGGTGCGGCGATGGAAGCCTCTGGCACGTTGGAGAACCTCGCGGACGGCGTGGAGCGCCGGGTCCAGACTGATCGGAACGGCCTCTTTCACATCGAGAATGTGCTCACCGGTCGTTACCGCCTCGAGGTGTCCAAGCGTGGATTTGCCGCACAGTCCGTACTGATCGATGTGCAGTCCGGATCGTCAATCGTGCGTACCGTCACAATGACGCTGGGCGCTGCATCAGTCACTGTCGAGGTCGTCGCGCCCACGCCGCTTCATGGAGGTGGCCTTTCGCTCCGGGAAACGCCGACGCCAGTACAGACGGCGACCCTACAGGACATCGCACAGACTGGCGCGCTCGACCTCCCTGACTTGCTGAACCGACGCCTCGCCGGCGTCCACATCAATGACAACCAGGGCAATCCCTTCCAATCGGACGTGAACTACCGCGGTTACACGTCCTCGCCGCTTCTTGGGACCCCACAGGGAATCTCGGTCTACCTGGACGGCGTCCGGCAGAATCAGCCGTTTGGCGACGTCGTAGGCTGGGACCTGATCCCGCGCGTCGCGATCGCAGAGGTCGCGCTCGTACCAGGATCCAATCCGATGTTTGGACTGAATACGTTGGGCGGCGCGATGTCCATCGAAACCAAGGATGGCCGCAGGCAGCCCGGCACGTCGATCCAATTGACAGGCGGCAGCTTTGGTCGGCGCGCCGTGGAATTTGAACATGGGGGGAGCACTGCTGCGGGATGGCATTGGTATCTCGCGGGCAACGTCTTTCACGAGGACGGCTGGCGCGTAGCCTCCCCGTCGGATGTGCGGCAGGTGTTCGGGAAGATCGGGTGGCAAGGCGCGCAGACCGTGGTCGGGCTCTCCGTCGCATACGCCGACAACCACTTGACCGGAAATGGGCTGCAAGAGCAACGCTTCCTCGCGCGCGACTACGCGAGTGGCTACACCTTGGGCGATACGACGACCAATCGGTCTCCATCGACCAATCTGAGCGTACGACGTGTCATCGGCCACACATTCACGTTCGCGGGGAATGTGTATGCCCGCCACATCCGCGTTGACACGGTGAACCCGAACCTCAACACCAACTCGCTCGACGAATCGGTCTACCAACCGAGGGCCGCCGACCAGGCGGCGCTCAGGGCGGCGGGACTCACCGGATTCCCGACCAGCGGCGCGACGGCGGCGAACACGCCGTTCCCCTTCTGGCGCTGCATCGCCCAGGCGCTGCGGCAGGCAGAACCCATCGAGAAATGCAACGGCGTGATCACCCGCTCCTCAACGGAACAGACGAATGCCGGGCTGTCGGGGCAAGTGACGTGGGTGACGGCACCCACGGGTCATCGGAATCAATTCACGGCCGGCGCGGCGTGGGACCGCAGCAGCGTGACCTTCCAGCAGGCCACCCAGTACGGATATCTCAACCCCGATTACACGCTGACGCCGGTGAACGCATTCGAGGACGGTACCAATAACCACAACGGCGCGCCGGTTGACACGCGCGTCAATCTGCATGGGCTCCCCCGAACGGGAAGCGTGTATGCCACCAACACATTCGCGCTGGGCAGTGCATGGAGCGTGACCGCCTCGGGCCGCTACAACCGGACCACCATCACGAACGGTGACCTCCTCCATCCCGGGGGCGGCCCAGGCTCGCTCGATGGGCGATACACGTTCGGCCGGTTCAATCCCGCCGTCGGCGTCACCTTCAGCCCCACGCCATTCCTGACCGGCTACGCCAGCTACAGTGAGAGCAGCCGCGCGCCAACGTCGGTCGAGCTCGGGTGTGCGGACCCCAACAACCCCTGTCGTTTACCCAATGCGCTCGCGGGCGACCCGCCCCTGAATCAGGTTGTCACCAGGACGCTTGAAGCCGGCGTCCGGAGCGCGAGGCGCGCGGCGTTGAGGTGGAGCGCGGGGTGGTTCCGCGGCGAGAATCACGACGACCTCCTGTTCGTCTCGTCGCCGCAAACCGGCAACGGCTATTTCAAGAACTTCGGCACCACGCAGCGTCAGGGCGTCGAGCTGCACGTGAACGGCCGGGTGCAACGCGTCACCTTGGGCGGCAACTACACGTGGCTCAGCGCCAGGTATCAGAGCCCAGAAACTCTGACGGGTTCCAGCAACAGCGTTAACGACTCAGCCACGGCCGGGGCGCGGGGATTCGATGGAGTGATTCAAATCCAGCCTGGCGATCGGATCCCGCTGATTCCAAGACAGATGCTGAAAGCCTTCGCCGATGTCCAGGTCACGACGAAGCTCGCCATGGACCTCGATGTGGTCGCGGTGTCGGCATCGTACGCACGCGGCAACGAGAACAATCTGAGCCAACCAGACGGTCTCTACTATCTCGGGGCTGGCACGTCCCCAGGGTACGGTGTCGTCAATCTCGGGGGCCATTACCGGTTGCACGAAAAGCTGGAGGTGTTCGTCCGCATCAACAACCTGTTCGATCACCACTACTACACCGCGGCGCAGCTCGCGCCGACCGGCTTCACCGACCAGGGCACGTTCATCGCTAGGCCGCTACCCGCGGTCGCCGGCAACTTCCCCGTCGTGCATGCCACCTTCTTCGCGCCAGGCGCTCCCTTCGGCGCGTGGGGCAGCATCCGGTTCAAGTTCTGACCCGTTCACGTAGACGTCAGTTCGGTCTCAACGTCAGCGACTTCGCTCTGCCGAAATCCGCGCGTTGGCCAAGCGGTTGCTAACCGGATGAGCGTGAGCCTTGGGTATTCTCGGTCGGTCCTCACTAACGTTAGGACTTTATCGGGAGTGCCCCGGCGCGCGGGCGCACGAGGTGAGCAACGAGGCTGACTCGCCGGGGCACTTTCGATAAAGCCGTTTGGACG
>JAYVYV010000323.1:0-8769 GCA_043783985.1 Acidobacteriota bacterium
CACGGCGCATTGACAGCCGTCATACACACGTTGCGGTCGAACACGTTGTTCGCGCCTGCAGCCGACTGGTTCCAGATGTCGACACCGGAACTATTAGGAACGGCAACGGAGAGCTGTACCGGAGGATTGCCGACTGCGACGTTGCCTCTGATTCTGGAGTTCGTCGCCGGGGGAAATACCACGATGCCGTTCGTATTGCCAACGGCCGTGTTTTCTTCGATGAGGTTGTTGTCGCCCGAAAAGATACCGATGCCGAAGTCGTCGTTGGGAGTCGCGTAGCCATTTCCGCTCGTCTCGTTCCACCGGAGCGAGTTATTGCTTCCCTGGACTCATATGCCTCCGCAGGCGAATCCTGGTTCGGAGGAACCGTTCCTCACTGCGATATTGGCTCCGACGCTTATTCGAGACGACGTGGGATTGATCCGAATCCCGGACTCGCAGTTGGCCGAGGCGGTAACCCCTTCGACCTTACCGAGCAGGGTTCCGAAAAAGAACACGCCGGTGGCCCGGAAACGCTGCACCACTCCAGGCCCCCTGATCTCGACGTCGGTCTGGCCATTGGTGCTGATCCCAAACTCGTTTGCCACCCTCGCACCACTGCAGCCGGTTATCGGATCGGCCTGTCCGGTGATGGTGAAGCCGTTGAGCCGCAGGTCGATGTGTGAGGTACCGAAGGCGATACACGGAGCACCTGTCACCGTGCAGGTGACGTCACCGACCAGTCGGCTATTCTGCTGAATCGTCTTTGTCGTCGAAATGGTGCCGCTCAGATCTTCGGCATGAACTGGCGCCGGCGCCAACATGAGCATGCCGCCCGCCAAGCCTCCCCACATGAACCGTTTCACGATCGCCATGGATACCCTTCCCTTCGATCTCTGTAGACCCCACAAAACGGCTGAAATCGGATTGTCGTTCTGCTATCCGAATCGGCACCCCGTTATACACCAAAGGTCCGCCACGGCCGGGGGTTTTTTGTCGCCCAGTCTTCAGCTCCGAAAACATGTTCAGCAAGCGTGTGCGTCGGCGATCATCGGCGACAAGACGACCGTGCTCCGTCACCCCGATCGTCCGCCGCTCCTGACCGCGCGTACGCACTCGATCAGCGCGGACTTCAGCCTCGACTGACGCCAGACACGTCGTCCAGTTGACCGGACTTCATTTCTCCGAGGACGCGCTCCACGTGCGCCGGCGTGCCTTCCGGGTCGTCGCCACAGGGCGTCGCCCTTCGGAGGTCGAGGGGCGGCTTCATTTCTCGCTTCCGTGCGTCAGACGGCCGAGCAGAGGCACAGGTGCGACCACCAGATTCGCACCTGTGCCCCAGACTCATCGCACGTCAGGGATGTGATCCGTCGCCCTGTGCCCAGGCGATAAACACGTTGGCCACTGACTTCCCAAGTTGTACCCCGGCGACGTGGTCCATCGGGAAATGAATCCCCGCCCAGATTCGCGAGTCGCCCGCCTCCTTGCCGACTGCGCGAATGAAGGTCGCGCGCGTCGGGAAGAGATACTCGAGCATCTCTGATCGGGCTGCAGAGAACGTCGAGTGGTTCGACGGGTAGCTTGGGAAGGGGGGCACCGAAAACAGGGGCACGATGGCCGGATTGAGCTGAGACGGTCTGATGTACCAGTACGTGAACTTTCCGTCCTGACTCGCGATGAAAGCGTCGAACAGGACAGAGGCGATCAGGGCGTAGGTTCTCGCGGCGCGCGGCGGGTTCTGATCGACGTGGTCTTCGAACATCCACTTATCCGCATAGCGGTACGGCCAGGTTTGCAGACCGTCCGGGCTTTGCCAGTAGAACGCCTTGTAATTGGTGACGAAGGTCCGGGGGAAAGTGCGGACGCTCTCTGCTTCAGCCTGGACTTGCGCCGAGTCACACGCCGGTGGGGCCGTGGGTCTGAACTGGCTCGGAGACGAAAGCAACAGCGGTCCCCAGTTCGCGGCTGCCTGGTTGCCCGGGTTGGTCCCCACCCATTTGCACGGCCCGGTTGGCACGATGCCGGTGGGCGGCACACTCGAACCATCCGCCATCGCTTTCGCAATGACGCGCTCGGCCACCGCCCGGCCGAGGGCGAGTCCCGCGGTGTAATCGCTCGGGTACTGAAGGCCGGCCTGTACTCGCGACCACGCCGCCCGTTCCGCCATCGTCTGGAACGACTGTGCCTCCGCCGGCAGAAAGAACGCGAGGACGGCGGCTGCCGCCTGGGCCGCCGCCGCATGTTCAGACGGATACGATGGGCTCTCAGGGGTCGGCAACGCCGTCGGCAGTTTATGACGCAACTCGCTCGGCCGCGGCCGATTGTAATGGTACTTCGATTCCCACGTGGCGATGGTCGCGTCGTACATGGCGAGTGCGACGTAGGTGTAGACCCGGTGCGGATACGGGGTGGTGGCTGTGGCGGCCAACAGGCGTGCACTGATCAGGTCGATCCACCGATAGGCCGGAGACCCCGCGTCCCAGAAGGCGATCTGCTGCGCCGTTTGTGCGTCGTTATGGCTGATGATGTCGGCCAGCGATCTCAATTCACGCTGCGTTTCAGACGCGCTCGGCGGCGGCGGGACCCGGTAATCCCTCCCGGAAGAAATCACCCAGGTCCGCCACGTTCCGGCGTCCGGCTCGATTTGGCTGCGCGCGTCACCTCGTCGTTCGCCTGTTTCCTCGCGGTGTTCCGCTGGTTGACTGTTTGCCTGCCCGCTCACCGGCAGCGCGATTCCGAGGGACACCGATAACAGCAGCAGAAGCGTACGTGCGGTCATCTACTCACCTCCCCATGCCCGAATTTCGTCCAACGGTGGCATCAAACAGCAAGCTGCAGTAGGTCTGATCCTGAGGTGTCAACTCCGGGACGACATCGAGTTTTTCTTGTAGTGGGCTGAAACGCGCCCCTTATACACCAGGCCATAGGCGTACGGCCACATTTTCATGCGGGTTCTTTCATCCTCGATTCGCGAAGTCGGCCCGGCGCCGGCGGGACTCTGGTTGGATCAAGGAACCGACACCTGAAACAGCGGTCTAGCTGTCGCCGCGGCACGGCGGCAGTGGCAAACCTGGCAGCCGCTGCGCGACGTGCGCCAGTACGTATTTTTCGACGAATGTGGCGTGACGACCCGCCGGCGAGCGAGCTACACCCAGAAAATTCCGGAACTCCTGCTCGACGAAGCGGCAGGCCTTCTCCGTCGCGCAGACACGCGGCCTGCATACGGAAGGTCTCGAAGTGATCGCGCACGATCTGTAAGGCGCGGTCTGCTTGGGGCACCGCGGTTCGTAAGTCGTCGAGGGCGCGACCACTCGACACCAGAAAGCGGGCGCCGTGCCGGCGACCGATGGAGGAATCTGGCCGGACACGAAAGATCGTCGATCAAGTCCGCGAAGAATTCCGGCGGGCGCGAGCTTTCTGATCGTGCCTGCCCGGGCGTCGATTCAGCTAGGACCGCTTCGGCCGGTAGACGTGCGTCGCCTGGCCGAAGAACACCTCCGCCGACTCCATCATCGTCTCGGTTCTTCAGGTGCGGGTGGATCGTCAGCTTCAGATCGGTGGCGTTGGCGCCCATCTCGATCGCGAGGACGCCTTCCGGGGCCGACGAGGCCGCCTCGCTCACCGAGGGCGCGCCCGTTCAACGCGCCTCGCTATTTGATCGGCACCCGCTGTTTCAGCTCTTCGGTCCAGTTGAGGACGACGTTGAACTGTTGGTTCGGCCGGTGGGCCTCGCCCTGGCCGGCCGGCACGACCACCAGGAGCTGACCGTCCGGGGTGACGTCGTAGTTCCGTTGTGAGATCGGGTGAATCGTCCCTTGAACGGGCAACTGCGTCGGACGCCCGAATGTGAAACCGGGAGCCGTCCGAACATCCACGACGAAAATTCGATTGGCGCCCGGCTCGTGATAGAAGAGCTGACGGCCGTCTCGCGACCACAGCGGCGTACGGCCACCGTTGGTGGAGATCTGATACGTGGCGCCGGTTGGCGGAAAGGGCTGCACGAGCACTTCCGAACTCGAATTGGAGATAGTCGTGTTGGACATGTACGCCACCCAACGACCGTCCGGCGAAAACACGGAATGTTTCTCGACGATCAACGGCGTGTCCGCGAACAGCCGGGGCTTCGGGTCGCCGTCGAACGACACGGTCCAGACGCCCTGATTATTGGCGGTGATCACATCGAGGGAAAGGACTTTGCCGTCGGGCCGCCACGACTCCGGCTCGTGTGAGACGCCTTGCTCGGGTTTGGTCAAGCGCTCCGCTGCGCCGCTCCCGTCCGCCGGTTGCCGATAGATCGCGCGGTCGCCTTCGCGATCGGACTGAAAGGTGATGGCGCGCCCGTCGGGCGTCCAGATCGGAAACAGGTTCCGCCCGCCGAACGTCAGCCTGCGGAGAGAGCCGCCGCCCTTCAGGTCGTAGACCCAGATATTCGCGTCCCTCCCATCGTCGGTCGCGACGGCGATTTGGCCGCCGTTCGGCGATAGACGCGGGTGGAGGTACGTCTGCGGGCCGACTCCGATCGGCTGCGTTTTTCCGTCGCGATCGACCAGCGCGAGCAGGCGCGGGACGGATGCACCCGCCATTCCCCCAGGCAGGTACACGAGTGACCCCGATGCCGACACCGCGGCTTGCGCCGCGCCACTCTGCGTCACGGGGCTCTGTACGCGCGCGACCTGTTCGACGATCGGAATGGGTCCGCCGCGGGTTTCGAACCGCTTGACGTCGAAGGGCACGGCCAGCAGCGTGCTGCCCAGCGCGTACACGAGATGTCCGGTCGACACATACTGTCCGGCAGCGCCGCCGCGCACGACCACTTTCCGATCGGCTGAGCCGAGCCGCTGCACGACGATTTGGGCGGTATCCCAGCGATCCGGCCCAGGTTCAGTGGTGAGCGTAAACAACACCGCTCGACCCTCATCGAGCAGCTGTGGACCAAACGTCGCCTGCGCTTCCGGCGCGGCCGCGATGACCTCCGGCGCGCCGCCGTTCGCGGAGACACGCAGGATGCCTTTGCCCGGTTCGGCGAACACGATCTGGTCGCCCGCCCAACTCGCCCCGTACACGACGTCCGCCTTGCAGAGCGTGAGCGCCGCCCCGCCGGTGACCGCGATTTTCTTCAGCGCCTTGTCGGTGCCCGAGTGGAAGCCAATCCACCGGCCATCGGGCGAGAAGAATGGACTGGTCGGATCGCTATTGGTTCCGGGAATGGGCCGGGTCTCCGTGTCTGACATCGCCCGCATGTAGAGCTGGCGGTTCGCGCCGTAGATGAACCGCGTGCCGTCCGGAGACACCGCCAGCAGGAGCCAATTCACTCGCACCAATTGCTGATCTTCCGGAATGGCGACCGGAAAGCGAGTGACCGTCGGCATCTGCCCCGGCTTCACGGTCCACCGCGCGATGACACCAAACGCGAGCGCGCCCGCGGCCGCGGCGGCGGCAAGAGCCGCGATCGGAAGGACGCGGCGCCAAAGGGGCCGTCGCGCCGAGATGGCGGAAGGCTGGCCCATCGCGGGCGGCATCTCGGACGGCCCCTCGTCGATTTCGATCCGCGCGACGCCGATGTGCGGCAGCCGCCGCTGGAGATCCTTCTGCAGACAGCGGCGCAGCAGCGTGCGGATGTGCGGCGGCGTGTCGGCGGGCAGCGCCGCCCAATCGGGATCGTTCTTGAGGATGGCCGCCACGGCGTCGGAGACCGTGTCGCCGGCGTCGAAGGTCTGCGTGCCGGTCAGCATCTCGAACAGGACGCAGCCGAACGCCCAAATGTCGGTCCGTCGATCCACCGGTTTGCCGCGCGCCTGCTCCGGACTCATGTACGCCGCCGTCCCGAGAATCACGCCGGCGTAGGTCGCATGCACGCTCAGCGTCGGCGACATCGCCATGGCCTGCGCGGCGCCGCTCGCCGCATCGGGTGCGAGCGCCTTGGCGAGGCCGAAGTCCAGCACCTTGACGGTGCCGTCCGGGCGGACTTTGATGTTCGCAGGCTTCAGATCGCGGTGGATGATCCCTTGTTCGTGCGCCGCTTCGAGCGCCTCGGCGATTTGCCGCGCGATCGGCACCGCCTCGTCGAGGGGAATCGGCCCACGCGCAATCCGTTGCGCGAGGTCCTCGCCTTCGACCAGTTCGAGGACGAGCGCCTTGACGCCGTCCGCGTCTTCGAGCCCATGAATGTGCGCGATGTTCGGATGGTTCAGCGAGGCGAGCACTTGCGCTTCGCGACTGAAGCGCGCAAGGCGATCCGGATCGTTCGCGACGGCCGGCAGTAGTACTTTGATCGCGACGTCGCGATTGAGCTTGGTGTCGTGCGCGCGATAGACCTCGCCCATGCCGCCCGCGCCGATGGGCGCAACGATCTCATACGAGCCGAGGCGGGTGCCGGGGGCGAGGGGCATGAGTGCCGAGCGCAGTATAGGCGAGAGACGGTCGCGGGATCCAAGGCCTGTCAGGACGCCTCGCGTTGCGCGGCGATTCCGACGAGAATATCGTCAATGATCGGGCAACACGGCGACTACGCCATGACGCGCCCTACGCTCTGGTGACCTTTGCCGCGCTCAGCGGTTCGAGAAGCTGCCGGCGTTGACTCTAGCGGCCTTCAATTAACGGTGGCTTTGACGCAGCAGAAACAGATCCCCGGTCATCTGCGCGAGGCTGAAGACCACCGTGGTATCGTGCCGCCCCCATGCCGGCCATTCGACGAGCTGATTGTGCTCGCGCGCCGCGAAGAGCAGTTGAGGGGCACCTGTGCCGTCTGCCGGCATCACGTACAAATCGCTGTGATGACGGAGAAACAATAGGCGAGCGCCGTCGCTCGATACGTCCGGATGCGCATCGTCAGCGTCGCCCTGCGTGAGCTGCCGGGCCTGACCAGTCTCGACGGATACCGACCAGATGTTGCGGCGGCCAGACTGATCCAGCTGAAAGTAGATCGTGCGGCCATCAGGCGACCACGAGGGGTTGCCTGGCTCGCCGGCCGGAGTGGAGATGAGCTGAGGCTGACCGGCGTCGGCCGGTACCTGATAGAGACGGTAATCGTGGCCGTTCCATCCTTGAAACGCGATGCGACGGCCATCCCGCGAGAAGGCGGGATAGGCCACGCCGAGACCCGCGGCCAGCGTTCGCCCTTCACCGCCATTCAAGTCGACGAGCTGGAGCCCCCTTGACGTGGCGTAGGCGACGCGTCGCCCGTCGGGAGACCACGCGTTCTGCGTGCCGCCGTTGCGACTCACGCGCGTCAGCTCGCGCGTCGCGAGCTGCGCAACCCACACCTCGTCCGCGCCGGTCCGGTCAGAGTAAAACAAGAGGCGCTCGCCGTCCGGAGAGAGACGCGGATAGTCTTCGCTGGTCGTTTCCGAGGTAAGTTGTCGGACCTGCCGCGTGTCAACATCCAACGCCCAGATGTCCGGCGCCGTGCGCACCGTGGCATACGCGATACCGCTTCCGTTGGGCGCGGCACTGGCGTTGATGTCCTCGCCGATGCCCGTCGTGAGGCGTTCCGGCTGACCAGTGCCCGGGTGTGCCGCGTTGAAGCCCACGCGCCACAAGTTGAGCGGGCCCGCGCGATTCGACGAGTACATGATCGAGCGGCCATCACGCGACCAGGCGGGTGCCAACGTGATCGTGGCGCGATCGTGCGTGACTTGAACCGGCGTGCCACCTTCCGCGGGCACGGCGTACACATCCCAGCCGGTCGCCGCGCTCGCGCCCGCGACGTACGCGATCCACCGGCCATCGGGCGACCAGGCGGGAGCAAGCGCCCGCGGTTCGACGCCTTTGATGGGCGCCAGCTGACTGCCATCGAGCGCGACGCTGTAGAGGCGCCAGGCGCCGTCTTGGATGGAGCGAAAGGCCAGCCGGGATCCGTCGGGTGACCAGCACGGATCGTAGGCGTCATCCGCCAGCTTCCGAGCGGTGCCGCCGAACGCAGGCATGACGAACAGATCGCCATTCTGACCCGCCACGTACATTTCAATCGAGCGCGACCCGAGGAAGATGCCAAAGCGACCACCGTGATTGCGCGACGACACGAACGCCATCCAGTTCCCGTCAGGAGACCATGCCGGATGTCCCTCGTCGACGCCAGGCGTCCCGACGCGAATGGATCGTTCACCCGGAACCTGCCGAATCCAGATGCCCAGGTGCCCGTTGTCATCGGATACGTACGCGAGGCTGCGGCCGTCAGGCGACCAGCTCGGCGCGTCCTCGAGGCCCGGCTCGCTGGTAATTCTGGCGAGATCGTACACACGCCGATCGGCAGGGCCGGCGCCTCCCGGCGACTGTGCCCGGCGCCCGAGCAAGGCACCGAAGATCCCGGCGCCAAGCAACGCGACGGCCGCCGCAGAATAAACGCTGACGCGCGAGTGACCACTAGATCGTCGAGGAATGCCCTCACCGGCGATTTTCCCGCGCTCGAGATCGCGCTTGAGACGCTTAAGATCGGCGACCACATCGTCCATGTGCTGGTAGCGGTACTCGCGCCGTTTTTCGAGTCCCTTGGCCACGATCGCCTCGAGCGCCCGCGGGATCTCGGGGTGGACGCGCGACGGCGGCACGGGATCTTCCCGCAGCACCGACGCGATGACCTCGGCGGCGGACGACCCGGCGAAGGCGCGGCGTCCGGTCAGCATTTCGTACAGCGTCGCCGCGAACGAAAACACGTCGGTGCGGGCGTCGAGCGGCTCGCCCTGCACCTGTTCGGGCGAGAGGTAGTGTGGCGATCCGAGGACCATGCCCGCGGTCGCGCCGGGCGCCATCGTGGCGCCGGGGTCGTGCCCCTGCTCGAACAGCTTGGCGATG
>JAYVYV010000324.1:0-3352 GCA_043783985.1 Acidobacteriota bacterium
GATCGACTTCACGCCGGCGCTTCGTGAGGAAGCGGTCAAGCTGGTGTCCAACTACAAGATCGGGCCGATCTTCACGCCGCCGGTGGTGAGCAAATGGCCGGGCCCGCTCGCGACGCTGATGCTGCCCAACGCCACCGGCGGCGCCAACTGGCAAGGTGGCGCCTTTGATCCGGAAACGAAGATGTTCTACATCTTCACGAACACGAGTCCGACGCCGCTCGGGTTGGTCAAGCCGGACCCGACGAAATCGGACTTCGACTGGATCCAGGGCACGGCGCGCAACCCGAATGCGGTGACGAGCACTGCGGCGGGCGCCGGGCAGGCCGGCGCTGGTGGCGGTGGACGGGGTACGGGTGGCGCGGCGGCGGCAGGCGGCGGACGCGGCGCGGCTCCTGCGCTCAGTGACGCGGGCTCACCGATCGCAGCAGCCGGCGGCGGGCGCGGAGGTGGCGGCGAAGGCGGCGGCGGCCCGAACATTCAAGGCTTGCCGCTCATCAAGCCGCCGTATGGCCGCATCACGGCGCTCGACATGAACAAGGGGACGCTGGCCTGGCAGATCGCGCACGGCGACACGCCGGACAACATCAAGAACCATCCCGCGCTGAAGGGGCTGACGATTCCGCGAACCGGCCGTCAGGGTCGCATCGGCGTGCTGGCGACCAAGACGCTGCTGATTGCGGGCGAAGGCGGGTTCGTGACGACGCCGAACGGGCAGCGCGGCGCGATGCTGCGCGCCTACGACAAGGCGACCGGCCAGGACGCGGGGGCGGTCTACATGCCCGCGCCGCAGACCGGCTCGCCGATGACCTATCTTTACAACAACAAACAATACCTCCTGGTTGCAATCAGCGGCGCGTCGTACACCGGCGAGCTGATCGCATTCAAACTTCCGTAGCAGCTGCACAATCCTGTCGGGGCGGACGCGGTCCGCCCCAGTTTTCCCCGACACATTCGTCGCGCTCCTCTCTACAATTCTGTGCCACAGGATTTTTCCATGCAGTCAAGCAAGTTGTTCCGTTGGCTGTTCGTCGCGCTCGTGTGCGTGATCGCGCTGCCGGCCGCCGCGCGCGCGCGAGCGCCATCGGCGGCACCGGCGATCGCCCGGAAGTAAACAACGCGTTCACGTCGCAGCTGACTGGTACCTGCACCGGGTTTACCAAGAGCTCGACGGTCCGCGGACCGACGCCATCTCGAAGATCCCCCCGTCATAGCTGGCCGATCACGATCGTCCATGGCCGCACGCGCCAGGTGGTGACGAGCCCGGCGCTGACGTACGGATCGGCGCGCGCGAAGTCTTCCACCACGCTCGCCGACGCGGCGCGGCAGATCAGCAGCGCGCCGTCCGGCGGATCGCCGAGCGGGCCGGACGTCTGCAGCAGCCCGCTTGCCTGCGCGTCGCGCAGGAACTGGAGGTGCGCCTCGCGCACCGCCGCGCGCCGCGCCATGAAATCCTGGACGAACTCGTAGACGAGCACGAAATGCGGCATCAATACCTCACCGGCGCCAGCCCGCGCTCGATCTCGGCGCGGTGCGGCTCCTCCCACGGCGGCAGCTTCAGGTCGCGCCCGAGCGACGCCGGCGCCTCGTCGATCGCGAACCCCGGCGGCAGCGTCGCGACCTCGAACAGCACGCCGCCCGGCTCGCGGAAGTAGATCGACTGGAAGTAGCAGCGGTCGCGCACCTCCGTCACGCGGCAGCCGTACTGCACCAGCTCCTCGCGCAGTCGCAACTGCTCGTCCGCCGTGGCGACCGCCATCGCGACGTGGTGCACCGTGCCGAGGCCGTTGATCGCGGGCTCGGCGTCGGCGTGATGCGCGACGTCTACCGTCCGCCCCGGCCCGCCGCCGTTGACCGCGAGCCGGATCCGGCTGTCCATTTCGTCGACGACGGTGTAGTCGAGCATCGTCGTCATCAGCTCGACGGTCTTCTTCGCGTCGTGGACGACCAGCGTGACGCTGTGCAGCCCGCGCACGGCATCAGCGGCGTCGAAGTCGCGCGCGACCCACGGCGTCCGCTGGTCGCGATCGGTGGCAATCAGCTCGAAGGTCAGCCCCGACAGATCGGCGAAGCGGATGACCGGCTCGCCGAAGCGCGCCGGAAGATCGGTCACCGCCACCGCGCGCGCGGTCAGCCGCTTGCGCCAGACGTCAAGCGATCCGTTCGGCACCGAGAACGACGTCACCGTCACCTGGCCGGCTCCCTTGCGCCCCACCGGCACGCCACGGCCCTTGTAGGGAAACGTCGTCCACAGCGTGCCCGGCGTGCCGTCCGCGTCGCCGTAATAGAAGTGATAGACGTGATGGTTGTCGAAGTTGACGGTCTTCTTGACGAGACGAAGGCCGAGACCGCTCAGGCAGAAATCGAGATCGTCCTGCGCATCGTCGACCGTCGCCGTGACGTGATGAAGTCCCAGTATCGGCATATCAGGTAAAGAGCGGCTCCGTGTCCTTCGAGAACAGCACCCACAATCCGTAGGCGCCGACGATGGTGCCGAACGGGATCATCACCAGGGAGATGATCGAGATCACGATCCCGGCGATGCGCGCCCACGGGCGGTGGCGCATCAGGCCGATGCCGATGATCACGCTGGGCAGTGAGGTGAGCACCAGGAAGGCCACCAGCGCCATGCCGGTGAGCCCGATGATCGGGACGGCGATGGACGCGTCCGGATTGCCGCTCGCGCCGACAATCCCGGCGGCGCCGCCGAACACCAGCACCAGGAACAGGGCCGCGATCAGGCCGAGCGCCCCGAAGGCGATCTGGAGGGCGCCTAGCACCTTGACATGTGTGTCCATGGGCCGCGATTCTACACGCATGCCGACACCCGACGAGCTCACGAATCAACAGAAGGCCCAATGGAGCGCCGCCGCGCTCGGATGGGAGCGGTGGGGCGACTGGTTCGACCGCAACAGCGGCGACCTCGCCGGCTGGCTGTGCGACGCCGCCGGGATAAAACCGGGGCACATTGTGCTGGATCTGGCGTGCGGATCGGGCCAGCCGTCCTCGACCGCCGCCGCGCGCGTGCGTCCGGGCGGGCGCGTCGTCGCCACCGATCTCTCGCCCGACATGGTGGCGGTGACGCGGCGCAAGGCGGAGAAGCTCGCGCTCGGCAACCTCGAGGCGCGCGAGATGGACATGCAGGCGCTGGCGTTTCCCGACGCGTCGTTCGACGCCGCGACCTGCCGCTTCGGGCTGATGTTCTGTCCCGATCCTGTGAAGGCGGCGTCGGAGATCCGCCGCGTGCTCAAGCCGGGCGCGCGGTTCGCGACCGCGGTGTGGGACGTGCCGGCGAAGAACCCGTTCTTCACCTCGATCACCGCCGTGCTCGGCGAGTTCGTGCCGCTGCCGCCGC
>JAYVYV010000325.1:0-8713 GCA_043783985.1 Acidobacteriota bacterium
TGTGCCACGGCCGCGACCACTCGAGCTCGCCGGCGAGCTTCGCCCAGAACGCCTCGGGATCGCGCGCGGCTTCGGCGTAGATGCTGTCGTCGCCCACGACGGCCTTCGCGCGAAAGTCGGCCGGCGGTTCAAATGTCCGGTCCTCGCGGAGGAGGTCGTCGATCTCGGGGTGCGCCTTCTGGTCGGCCATGCCGGAAGGATATCGTACGACGCGGCTCAGCCGCCGAGCGTGGTGAGGCGCTGGCGGACCCTGCCCACCAGATCCGCGTGCGTGACGGTGCCGAATCGCAGAAACGCGCGGTAATGCTCAATCGCCGTCGCGGCGTCGCCGCCCTCGTCGGCGACGACGGCGAGGTTGTAGTGGGAGCCGGCGTTGCGCGGATCGATGACGAGCGCGCGCCGCAGCAGGTCGCGCGCGTCGGTCGCGCGGCCCGCCGCCTTTTGCAGCAGTGCGAGGTTCACGAGCGATTCCACGTTGCGCGGGTCGGCGGCGAGCGCGACCCGGAACTCTGACGTCGCCGCGGCCGACTGGCTGGCGCGCATCAATGAAACGCCCAGGTTGTTGTGCGCCTTCACGTACTTCGGCTCGATCGCGATCGCCCGCTGGAACTGCTTGATCGCATCGTCGCGCTGCCCGCGGTCTTCGTACAGGAGGCCGAGGTTGTTGTGCACTTCAGCGCTGGCCTCGTTCTGTTCGAGCAGCGAGCGGTAGTGCGCGAGCGCGTTGTCGAAGTCGCCGATGCGCTGGTAGTAGAGCGCCAGCCCGAAGTGATCTTCGGCCGGGGCCGGCGGCGCCGCCGGAGGCGGGGCCGGCGCGGGCACCGGTTCCGGCCCTGGCACGCGGCGGACCACGGTCGACGCCGGCGCCGGACGCGGAGCCGCGGACGCGGGCGTTTCAGCCGGGCGCGTCGACCGGGGCAGCGCGCGCGCGACCGCAGGCGGAGACGAACGCGGCGCGGACAGCTCCGGCGCTACCGGTCGCAGTGGTGCCGGGCTGGGCGCCAGCGGCCGCGTTGGCGCCGGGTTGAGCGCCGGGTTGGGCGCCGGCGGGCGCGGCGGTGCCGGATTGGACCCCCGGGCGCTGAGCGGCGCCGTGACGGGCGCTGTTGGCGATGGCGGAGGCGTCAGCACGCGGGGCGCAGTTGACGGGGCCGCAACCGGCGGCGAGGCCGCCGGCGCGCCGCGGGACAGCACGCCCGGTGGAACTACGCTGGGTGTTGGCGAGACGCTTGGCACAGCGACACTTGGCGCCGGCGCGACCCTCGGCGGCGGCGAGACACTCGGCGGCGAGATACTCGGCGGCGGCGAGCCACTCGGCAGGGTCGTGACACGCGCCTGCGGCGCCACGCTCGGCAAAACGGTACTCGGACCGGCGATGCCCGACGGCGGCGCGCCCCGAGGCGGTGCGCCGGCTGTCATGGCGGTTCCTCGCGCCGCGGGCATGGAAGACGCTGGCCGCGCCCCCGCCGATGAGGCCGTCCGCGGCGCGGACGGCGGCGGCGACAACAGCGCGATCAACACCGTGAGGCCCACGAATCCGATCAGGACCGCCGCCACGCCGTACAGAAGCAGGGCTTTCAGCGACACGCCCCGCCGCCCGGACGGGCGCGAGTACCCCAGCGTCGCGAGTACGGCGCCGGCGCGCGCGCGTCGTCGGGCCGCATCGTCGTCGTCGTCGCGATTGGCCGGGCGGCGACGAAGGGCGTCGAGAATAAGGCTCACGGTTCAGTGCCCGACGCGGAGCTCGGCGTCCGGCTCGCGCGGCGCGGCGGCAGCCATGCCGATCGCGAAACCTGCGCTGACCAGGTGCACATCGCTCTGCGGCGCCGCGGCCTTCAGCCGCTCTGCGTCGCGACGCGCGTCCTGCGAATCAGTATAGGCCCCGGCGAGCACGCGCCGCCAGCGGCCGCGTGATCCGAGATCCACGTCCGCATAGAACACCCGGAACCCGGACGCCTCGAGCCAGTCGGTGACGGCGATGACGTCCGGGGCGGTGGCGTCCATCCCGACGGGAAACGAGCTCACGAGAATGGTGAACGCCGCATCCGCCGGCAGTTCTCGATCGGCGCGGGGGGTGACGTTCGACGAGACGTTGGCCGCTGGCGCGTGCACCGCCGGCGGGAGCTGCGGCGCGGAGCGTTCAGTGTGATGCGGCATCGTCCGCTCCCCGTCCGTGAAGCGCTGGTAGACGTAAGCCGACGCGCCCACCGCGACCGCCGACGAGAGCAGCACGACCGCGGCCGCTGCCACGAGCGACGCCTGCCGCGAGAGCCAGCCGAAATGGCCGGGCCGCGAGGCCTGGACGTCGAGGCTCTGCGCGGCGTGCGTCACCATCTCGGGCGTGACCCGGTTGGCGCGGACCGAAAACGCGGCGAGCAGCGCGCGATCGCAAATCAGGTTGATGAGCCGCGGGATGCCACCCGACCAGCGGTGCACCTGCTGCAGCGCTTTGGCGGTGAAGCCGACGGCCGCCCCTCCGCCGGCGATCGTGAGGCGGTGCGCGACGTACGCGGCGACGGTTTCGCCGTCGAGCGGCTTGAGCTCGTACCGGATCGACACGCGCTGATCGAGCTGGCGCATCTCCGGCGATCGCAGCAGCTTCTGCAGGTTCAGCTGCCCGACGAGAATGATCTGCAGAAGCTTGTCCTTGTCGGTTTCGAGATTCGAGAGAATCCTGATCTGCTCGAGGACCGGCAGCGGCAGGTTCTGCGCCTCGTCGATGATCAGCACGGCGCTGGCCTTGAGCGGGATGAGCGAGAGCAGGAAGTCGTAGAGCGTCTCGATGAGCTCCTGCTTGGTCACGTTCGCCATCCGGCCGGCCTTGATCTCGTCGCGCGAGATGACGCCGAAATCCTGAAGGATGCGCCTCAGCAGATCCTCTTCCGTCAGGAACGGATTCAGCACCAGCGCGGTGAACGTCGTCCGATCGATCTGTTCGAGGAGGGCGCGGCATAGCGTGGTCTTGCCGGTGCCGATGTCGCCGGTGACGACCACGAATCCTTCGCGTCGCCGGATCGCGTACTGGAGCAGGTCGAAGGCGTTGCCGTGCGACTGGCTGCGATAGAGGTATTTCGGATCCGGCGTCAGGCTGAACGGCTTCTCCGAAAACCCGTAGTAGGTCTCGTACATGTTATTGCGCCGCCACGCCGGCGACGATTTTCGCCGTCAGCAGAATCACCAGCTCCACGCGCTTGCGCGTCACGACGGTGCCGCGGCCGAACCAGCCGCCGCCGATCCCCAGGGCTTTCTTCTCCTTGATCTCGCGATCCCGGGTGAAGCCGGACACGACGAGCGTCTCGCCGTCCACGATCCGCGCGAGCATGTCGGACTCGATCACCGCCGGCGATTTCACGATCGGCGTCAGGCTCAGCGTCAGCACCGATTCTCCGGAAATCTGAGGCGTGACGCTGAAGCTCATCGTCTCGGTGCGGACGATCGACGGCTCGTTGTTCAACGCCAGCATCCGCGGGTGCGCCACCACGGTGACGGTGCCCTGCTCGCCGAGCAGGTCCAGGAGCCTGCCCACGTCGGTCACGCGCAGGCCGTTCATCGTCTGGCGCGTGGGGACCGGGACGTCGGCGGTCGGCGCGCCGCTCATCTTCGCGGCCACGCCGGCCCAGTCGATCCCGGACGCGGTCGCGTCGGTCGGCTCGATCTCGATCACGCGCGCGTCGATCTGCACCTGCCGGTGCACGCGGTCCTGCACGGTCTGGAGGTAAATCGCCACGCGATCGAGCCGCTCGGGAAAGTCGGTCACCTGCAGGAGCCCGGCTTTCCGATCGACGTTGAACGCCGCCCGCTCGGTCAGCAGCGTGCGCACGCCGTTGGCGAGCTCCTCGAACACGTCCGTCCTGGTCGAGCTCGTGACGCTGGCGCTGGTTCGAGGGCCGCCCTCTCCGCCGACCGTCGCCTGCCCCGCGCGCTCGGTCGCGATGTAATTGAGATCGAAGATCCGCGTCTCCGCCTCGCGCCTGAACACGAAGATCACCCCGCCGTCCAGCGCGTAGTCGAGGCCGAGCGGCCGCAGGATCAGGGCGAGCGCCTGGCGCACGGTCACGTTCTTCAGCTCGCCGATGAACGTCCCCCCGATTCCGGAGTCTGGAACGATGCTGAGGCTCGTGCCGCGGACCAGCAGCAACAGCAGATCCTTCACCGGGACCGGCTGCGCGAACGTCAACGTGAACGCGCGGTTGTCGAGATCGCCCGCCGGCACGCGCTCGTCGATCTGCGTCAGCGGCAGGGCGGGCATCGGCGCAGGACGCTGCAAAGGCGCCTGCATGGCCAGCGCGAAGACGACGATCAACACCCACTCCACGTCCATGAATTTCGGTTCGGTGGGACGTGTGCGATAGCAGCGTGCAGCTTCGCGCAGCGCCGGGCAAACACAGAGGACACAGGAGACACAGAGGACACAACGAGAAAACGATAAACCGTGTTGTCCCCGGTGTCCTTTGTGGTGGATCGGCGGTGGATCAAGCCGTCGGCGGAATGTCGAGGACGCCGGGCGGCGTCTGCTTCCTGAAGATCATCGCGCCGAGCAGGCCGCCCAGCGTGGAAAACACGCCGCCGACGAAGATCCAGAACATCAAGCCGACGAGGCGGCCGAGGAAAAAGTAGGCGCCGCCCTTGGCTCCGCGGCCATAGCGCTCGAGGATGTCGCGCGCTTCGGGCGGGAACGTGCCCATGTCGAGGAACCGCTGCAGCATCGCCTGCTCCATCGGCGCCACCAGAATGTCGATCGGAATCGCGACGAGCGAGCGCACGACCGCGCCAGTCAGTCCGGCCAGCAGCCCGACTAGCGCGCCGTCGGCCGGCGTCATCGGGGTGGACCTGTTCTGCTGGAACAGATACGCCGCGATGACGCCGCCGCTCACGACCCACAGGCAGCAGCACGCGTTGCCGGCGGAAATGATCGGCAGCGCCGACAGCACGCCCATGACGACGCCGCCGAACAGCGCCGGCTGGGTGTAGGGAGTTCTAGTCGTAGTACTCACGGCCAAGATGGGTGATGAGCTCTTCGCCCTTGAGATACCGCAGCGTGTTCTTGAGCTTCATCAACTGGATGAACAAATCGTGCTCCGGGTACAGCCCCGGCGCGTGCACGGGACTCTTGAAATAGAACGACAGCCACTCCTGAATGCCGGACATCCCCGCCCGCTTCGCGAGGTCCATGAACAGGGCCACGTCGAGGACGATCGGCGCGGCGAGGATGCTGTCGCGGCACAGGAAGTTGATCTTGAGCTGCATCTTATACCCGAGCCAGCCCACGAGATCGATGTTGTCCCACCCCTCCTTGTTGTCGCCGCGTGGAGGATAGTAGTTGATCCGCACGACGTGACACAGATCCTTGTAGAGATCAGGGTACAGGTTCGGCTGGAGGATGTAGTCGAGGACCGATTTCTTGCTCTCTTCCTTGGTTTTGAACGACTCGGGATCGTCAAGCACCTCGCCGTCGCGGTTGCCGAGGATGTTGGTCGAATACCAGCCGTCGACGCCGAGGAGCCGCGCCTTGAGGCCGGGCGCGATGATCGTCTTGATCAGCGTCTGCCCCGTCTTGAGATCCTTGCCGGCCAGCGGCGCCTGTGTCTTCGCCGCGAGCGACACCAGCGCCGGAATGTCGGCCGTCAGGTTCGGCGCGGCGTTCGCGTACGGAATGCCCTCCCGGATCGCCGCGTACGCGTAGACCATGCTCGACGGGATCGCCGGATCGTTCTGCTCGAGCGCCCGCTCGAAGCTCTCGATCGTCTGATGGGCGGCCGACTCGGTCGCGAAGATCTCCGTGCTGCCGCACCAGACCATGACCATGCGATCGAGTCCATGGTCCGACTTGAACGTCCGGATGTCGGAGATCAGCTGTTCCGCGAGGTCCTTCTTGTTCTTGCCCTTCTTGACGTTCGGGCCGTCGAGCCGCTTGACGTAGTGCTTGTCGAACACCGCGGGCCACGGCGTGATCTTCTCGAGCTCCGGGCGCACCTGGTCGAGGAGCGCCGGCTCGATGACCCCGGCCGTGCGCGCCGCGGCATAGCAGTCGTCCGCGAAGATGTCCCACCCGCCGAAGACGAGGTCCTCGAGCGGGGTCAGCGGCACCACCTCGGTAATCTTCGGCGAGCGGCCGTCGGTCCGCTTGCCGAGGCGGATGGTGCCCATCTGGGTCAGCGATCCGATGGGCTTGGCGATGCCTTTGCGAACCGCGAGAACGCCGGCAATCGTCGTAGTGCTGACGGCGCCCAGGCCGACCAGCAACACGCCGAGCTTGCCGCGGGCTGGAGCAATTTCGACTGGTGTAGACATGAGCTGGCGATCATATCGCGTCACCGCTCAGCTGTCAGCTGCCGTTAGCTAACGGAGGGGTATGTTAGCTAACGGGTTCGAGTGCCGCGGCTGGGATACAGTGAAGCCGAGCGCGCGATGTTCCTGAAAAAGAGCGACCCCTATCTCCTCATCGTCGGCATGGCGGGCGCGAAGATGGGCGATTCGTTCGTCCAGATCGGCTGCGCGCACGGCGGACGCCTGGCCGCGGTCGCGGCCAAGGTGGGATTGTCAGGGCGCGCCGCCGTGGTCGCGCCGGATACTTCGTCAGCCACCCGGGCGCGCAAGGCCGCCGAGGACGCGGGCGTGCTGGTGGAAATCGAGGTGGCCCCGCCGACCCGCCTCCCGCTCGCCGACGCCGCGTTCGATCTGGCGGTGGTCGACGACACGGCTGGGTTGTTCGGCACGATGCGCCCGGAGGGGCGCGTGGCGGCGGTTCGCGAGCTCGTGCGCGTCCTGCGTCCCGGCGGCCGCGTGCTGGTCATCGGTGCCTTGCCGCGCGGGGGACTCGGCGCGGTTCTGTCGCGGACGCGGAGCGGTCCGCCGTTTGTCGCGTCGGGCGACGCGACCAGGGCGCTCGAAGCCGACGGCTTCAAGTCGGTGCGAACACTGGCCGAGCGGGACGGCCTGGTGTTTGTCGAGGGGATCAAACCGCGCGTCTAACCCCGGGGACACCTGTGTCACGACCCGAGCACAGCCCCGCCGCCGGTTTCAGCCAGTACTGCGAAGTTTCAAGCCAAAACGACCGAAACGTCTGGGCAGGAGTTTTGCCCCGCAGACGGCAGGTGTCATGCGTTCCGCATTCGCACACGACCTCTATTCGCCGCTCGAGATCGCGCAAGCTGCCGGTGTGCCCGAAACGGAGGTGCTGGCGGCCCTCGGTTTCGTGCGCGAGCCGATCCCGCACGCCGAGGCGGTGCGAATCGGACGGATGCTGGCGCCGCGCGCCGGCGGCGGCCCGCGAGGCGTCGCGCCTGGCCCCCAGTCCGGGATGTTTTCGAATGCCGCCTCGGCCCGCCGGTCAGCCGGCGTCCCGCTGGCGCTGTCGAGCACGCTGCACGCGGGGCTCATCGCCTTTGCCGTGTTCCTCACCACGTTCAACCTGACGCCGCGCGCCGCGTCCCTGAGGTCCGACGATCGCCATCCAGAGCTGATGCGGCTCGTGTTCGTGGCGACGCCAGGCCGGGGCGGAGGCGGCGGTGGCGGTGGCCTCTCGCAGAAAGCGGCGCCGCCCAAGGCGCTGCGCGAAGGCCGCAGCCGGCTCAGCAGCCCGATTCCCCAACGCCGGGAGCCGAAACCGATGCGTCCCGTTCCGGCACCGCCCGAACCGATCCCGACGCCGCCGCTGAAGGCTGAGCCGTTGCCGGTGCTGATCGGGCCGATCGTCGCGGCGCCCGCCGACCCGCGCACACGCGCCGGCGTGCTGCAGCAGACGACGGTCGAGCACGACAGTCACGGGCCCGGCACCGGCGGGGGCGCGGGCACAGGAACAGGGACCGGCCTCGGACAGGGCGACGGAAGCGGCGTCGGACCCGGGTCGGGCGGCGGCACCGGCGGCGGACCGTATCGGCCGGGCAGCGGAATCGAGGCGCCGCGCCTGCTGCGCGAAGTGAAAGCCGATTACACGGAGGAGGCGCGCCAGCGCGGGGTCTCCGGCGACGTCGTCCTCGAGATTGTCGTGCGGCGCGACGGCTCGGTCGGCGATGTGAAGGTGCTGCAGGGGCTCGCCGGCGGGCTGAACGACCGCGCGGTGCAGGCCGTGCGTCAGTGGCGGTTCACGCCGGCGCGGCGGCAGGGCGCCGCCGTCGACGTGATCGTGGAAGTCGCGGTGGAGTTCAAGCTGCGATGACGTTCCTCCTGATCGTGACGGTGACGTCGATGCTGCTGGCCGCGATCATGAGCGCGATCGCATGGCGGATCGCCGGCGACGAACGGCGCCGGTCCGACGCGCGCGTCGCCGCGCTGTCGGCTGAGATTCACGAAATCGGGCCGGCCGAGGTGTACGAGCACGGGCCAGCCGACACCACACGACACGCCGACATCGATCTCATCGCGCCGCGGGATGGGCGATTCGCGGATCTCTTCGCGCCGCGGCAGGGGCGATTCCAGTCGCGGCCGTTCTTCGCGTTCGCCTGCGGCGCGCTCGTGTTCGGTGCCGTCGTCGCGATGGCGATCCTGGCCGGCGGCCTGGCCCGCCGCGCGCCGCGCGCCGCCACCCCGGTGGCGGTCGCCGATTCGGCGGCGGCCCCGATCGAGCTCGTCGCGCTCGGACACGAGCGCGTCGGCGACGATCTGACCGTGCGCGGCGTCATCCGCACGTCGTCTTCCGGCACGGGCGTGGATCGGCTGACGGCGGTGGTCCTGCTCTTTACGCCCGACGGCGGGTTCCTCGCGAGCGGCCGCG
>JAYVYV010000326.1:0-8688 GCA_043783985.1 Acidobacteriota bacterium
GAACACGAACAGCCCCGCGATCGCCGCCTGCACGAGCAGCGCCACGTACGGCGTCCGCCACTTCGGGTGCAGATCGCCGAATGCCCTGGGCAGGAAGCGATCGATCCCGGCGACGAACGGCAGGCGCGCGGTCGCGGCGAACCATCCGCCGACGCCGCCCAGCGCGTTGAGCGTCACGAGGCCCGCGACGGCCGGCGCCAGCCAGCCGATGCCAACCTTCGCGGTCATCGCCTGAATCGCCTGCATGATGCCCTGCAGCCCCGACACCTGCGCTTTCGGCATCGCCAGCAGCACCGCCACCGTGGCGGCGATGTACAGCACCGTGATCACCGCGCCGGCGCCGAGGATGGCGCGCGGCACCGTCCGCCGCGCGTCCTCGATCTCCTCGCCCATCGTCGATCCGCTTTCGACGCCGCCGAACGCAAAGGCGATGGTCGACCAGAAGATCACGTCCTTCAGGTGCATGCTCGGCACCACGGTGTGGACGTCGATCGCCGTCGCCGATCCGAACCGGCGCCACGCGACCGCGCCCAGCGCCATCAGCAGCATCGCGGGAACCCAACCGGCGATGGCGCCCGCGTTGGTCAGCCACTTCCCCACGTTCAACCCGACCACGTTCATGGCCACGGTGATGGCGAGGCCGGTCATGGAGACGACGATGAAGTATGTGCTGTTGGACGACAGCGACTGCCACGCCGGTCCGCCCATGAAGAGCGCGTTCGCGGCCGCGAAATACAGGAGGCCGGGGAGGTACGGCAGGTTCGAGCCCCAGTACGTCCAGCCGGTGATGAAGGCGGCGAACGGTCCGAACGCGCGCTTGCTCCAGACGTAGATGCCGCCTTCTTCCGGATAGCGCGACGACAGCTCGAGCACGCAGAAGACCAGCGGCACGAAGAACCCGAGCGCCGCGATCACCCAGATCACCAGCGCGCTCGGTCCGGCCGCGGCCGCCACCGCGACCCAGCGCAGGCTGAAGCCGGTGACGACGTAGTACAAAAGCAGATCGCGGAAGCCCAACACGCGACGCAGTCGGGGCTGGTGAGCTTCCGCGGTCAGATCGGTCGGGGAGGTCTGGTGCGTCGGGTGGGTCGAATCGTCGGGCGTCATCGGTACAACGCGGCGGCGTTGTCGTGCAGGTAGCCGCGGGCGATCGTCATCGCCTGCGGCTCGGTGATCTCCCGGGCGGCGATCATCTCTGCGAGCGCCGCCGCGGCGGCCGTGCGCGCGTTGTGCACGCCGAACCAGTAGAGCTCTTCGGCGCCGATGCGCGCGTCGATCGGAAACGCGTCGGAGCCGAACGTCACCTTCCCGGGATTGATCTCGAACCAGCGCTTCAGCACGTCCTTGAACTGGTTCGGGTACATGAGGAAGCTGCCGGTCGCCGACGAGTCGAGCCAGACGTTCTTCATCATCGCGATCGAAATCGCCTGCTGATCGAACGGGTAGCCCCCGTGGATCAGCACGAACGTCGTCGCCAGGTAGCGCGGATCGCGCAGCACGGGCTCGAGGTTGAGGACGCTGGCGCCCGACAGGCTGAAGTACTCCCCTGCGCCCGCGGAGCTATGGATGTGCACCGGCAGATGGAGGCGTCCGCACTCGGTCAGCACATGGCGGAACACCAGGTCCTGGAAGGTCTTGTATTCCGTCGCGCTCGGCACGCCGCCCTGGCGGTAGCGGGCGTAGATCGGCTCGACGGCCTCGCGCGGCGGGTCGTCGAACACGAACGATCGGAAGTAGGCGATCTCGAACTTCGCGGCGACCGCGCCGCGCCGACGATGGTCCTCGAGCACTCGTGTGACGAATGTCAGGTACGCGGCCAGGTCCGCCGGCGGCGCCGTGAGACCGGCTTGCTCACGAAAGCGCTGCACGAGCTTCGTCTGGTTCGGCATGAACGCGGCCTGGTCGGTGTTGCGCGCCGCGAGGCCGCTGTTATCGAACGGGAACAGCACGGGATCGATGTAGAACACCCACTTGAAGCGCGCGGGATCGAGGTCGGGCGACATCGTGATGCGGTTGGCGATCGACGTCTCGATGCCCAGCCTGTCGAGGATCGCGTCGAAGTACTTCGGGCCTGGGTTTTGAGCTTTTAGCCGCGCCTTGCTCGTCACGCCCCAGAGCGCCCGCCCCGCGGCGGCCCAGTCCGGGTTGCCGGGCGTCAGCCGCAGCGGCATCGCGCCCTCGGGCACCGGCGCCGGATCGACCTCCTCATCGCCCGCCAATCCCGGGTGCGCGTGGTGATCGAAGATCCTGATGCGGGAAATCCGCGGCAGCAGACGCCGGTAGATCGCCGCCGCCTCCGGCGCGACCAGCGGCCGCGACTGCGCCGCGAGCGTGGCACCGAACAGCGTCACGATCAGAAAACACCGCGAAGCGCCCCGGTTTTTTCCGGACGTCATCACGCCGGATTCTACGCGGGCGGACGTTCGGCGCGCCAGCGGCGATCGATCAACACGAAGCGCGTTTCGAGCGGCGGGTCGTCGCCGGCCGGATCGGGATGCAGCGGATCGCCGGGCAGCAGCAGCATGCGGTGGCCGTCGCGCTCGATCGCCTTCGGCATCCGGCGCACCACGGTTCGCCGCCGCGCCCACGCCAGCGCGTCCTTGACCGATTCGAACGGTTCGAGCTCGCGCAGCGTGCTCCACGTCGGAGGCGGGAGGATGATGTCCTGATTCACCGCCTGCGCGATCGCGTCCGCCGGACGCGCCCACAGGCTGTGCGTCGTCTCGGTGTCGTCGTGGGCGGGGGTCTGGTGCGGCGGGACGCGCGTCATGAAGAAGCGCGTGTCGAACTGACGGCTGTCGATCGGCGGCGTCACCCAGTGCGCGAACAGCACGAGCGCGTCGAGCGCCAGGCGCAGACCTTCGCGCTCGATCACCGCGCGCAACGTGGCCTGCCCCCCGTGGACGCGGCCGCGATCCTGCTTGAGCCGCTCGTGATCGGCCGGGCCGGCAAGCGACACGAAATCGCCCTGGGGATGACGGGCGAGGAGCACGCCCGCTTCTTCGAACAGCTCGCGCGCGGCCGCGACGTGGTACGCCGTCGCGTCGGCCGGCGGCAGGCCGTCGAGCTGGCGGGCCGCGTGCTCGACGCCGTCGCACCAGCTGTCGTGGGCGTCGCCGTCGGCCGCGTCGACCCGGCCGCCGGGAAAGACGTGAGCGCCGCCCATGAACGCGGTGCCTTCGTGTCGGCGCACCATGAAGACTTCGGGCCCGGCCGGACCGTCGCGCAGCACCACGACAGTGGCGGCGGGACGCGGGTTTGCAACGATCGGCGAAGCGTCGGAAGCCACAGGAGACAATGTTAGTTGATGGCGCGCTCGACCTCAGGCATGGACCGGAACGGGCAGATCGCGGCGCTGCTGCGGGATTTCGCCGCGGTCCAGAAGTCGAAACAGAGCATGTGGGGCTACAAACGGGCCGCCTCGGCCGTCCTCGCGCTCGAGAGGCCCATCGAGTCGCTGCTCAATCCCGACGGCACGCTGTCGAAAATTGCGAACATCGGTCCCTCGTCGATCCGGATCATCCTCGAGGTCCTGCGAACCGGCACGTCACCGACCGTCGAGCACGCGATCGCGGCCAGCGGCCAGATGAGCGACGTCGAGCGCCGGCGCGGCCTGCGCGATCATTTTCTCAGCCGGGCGCAGGTGCTCGACGCCTTGCGCAACACGCGGCTGACAGGCCCGCGCGTCGACGACTACCATGGCGATCTGCAGATGCACTCGACCTGGAGCGACGGCAGCCAGACGCTCGAGGACATCGTCGAAGCGGGAATCAATCTCGGGTATGCCTTCTGCGCGGTGACCGATCATTCGTACGGGCTCAAGATCGCCGGCGGCGTGTCGATGGCGGAGCTGGCGCAGCAGCACGAGGAGATCGACGCGCTCAACCGGAAGCACCGCGGGACGTTTCGTCTGCTCAAAGGCATCGAAGCGAACATCCGCGCCGACGGCTCGATCGACATGGAGCCGGACGAGCTGCTGAAACTCGAGATCGTCGTCGCCGCGCCGCACTCGGTGCTGCGATCGCCCGATGACCAGACGAAGCGGATGGTCGCGGCGGTCTCGGCTAAGGGCGTCCACATCCTCGGCCATCCGCGCGGCCGGATGATCGGCTCGCGGCCCGGCGTGTCGGCGGACTGGGATCAGGTGTTCGAGGCGGCGGAACGCTCCGGCGTCGCGATCGAGATCGACGGGGATCCGTCGCGGCAGGACCTGGACTACGACATCGCGCGACGGGCGGTCGACGCGGGGTGTCTCTTCGCGCTCGACAGCGACGCGCACTCGACGGAAGAGCTCCCGCGCTACGCCCAGACCGCCATCGCGCACGCCCGCCTCGCCGGCGTGCCGACCGATCGCATCGTCAACTGCTGGCCGCTGGAGCGGCTCCTGCAGTGGGCGCGATCGCGCTCCGGCTCGAGCCGGACACCATCGTCCAGTCGCTCTACAGCCAGAGCGATCGCCCGGTGATCTCGCGGTGATTCAGGCCGGCGGCTCGATCGAGCTTCGCCACGATGGGCGGGAGCTCCGCCTGCAGCCGCCACTCGTCCGCGCGCCCTCCGGCGGCCTCGAACGTCGTGCGCCAGCGATTCCACCAGCGCGCCACGAAGCCGGCCAGCGGCTCGACGATCAGCACGCGATCGCCGAGGCTCGCGCGGTCCACCAGACGCGACAGCAGCGCGTCGCGATCGGGATCCGCGAGCTCGTTCATCGTGAACGCTGCGACGATCGAGACCGGGCTCCTGGGCAACGCGGTCGTCGCGATATCGCCCTGACGCACGGTCGCTGGAATTCCGAACGCGCGGTAGGTGGCCGCCGCCTCGCCGATCGCCCAGGGATGTCGATCGATCCCGACCACGCGCGGCGGTGCGGCGCAGGCGGCCGCCCATGCCGCGCCGGAGGCGCCGGTGCCGCAGCCGAGATCGAGAAGAGTATGCACACGCTCGATCGCGCCCGGCAGGTTCTCGACGATGTGCGTGAGGAGGAGGTGGTGGAGCGGACCGTAGAACAGCGCGAACGCCGCGCGTTTACCGGCGCCGGACAACGCGGCGCCATCCGCCAGCTTCTCCCGCCGTTCGACGTAGGTGGACGAGAGCGCACGCAGCGCGCGCGACACCTCGGGAAACGTCAGCGCCGCGAGATGTTTCGCTTCGAGCGCGGCGACCCAGCGGGCAAATCGATCGTCGGGTGGGCTCACGTGAGTGAGGCGGGGCAGTGCCCCGCCTCCGGAGATGCTACATGCAGGAGGTGGAAATCATCTTCATCGATTTCACGCCGAGATAATGCATGCCGGGCATGTCGCCCTTCATCTCGGTCTTTGCCTTCGCCTTGTCGTCGCCACTGCCGACCTTGGACTCGATCTTCATCTTGGCATCGCCGCGATCGGTGGCCTTGCCCATGAACTCCATGCGGTGACCCACGTGCTTCGACAAATCGTCGTTGGTGATGAGCGCGTACTTCATGTCGCCGGTGGTCGTCGTCAGCATGTAGCCACCGCCGGGATTGGCGGCAATGCAACCGCTGATGGTCATTTCCTGACCTTCCTTGACCTTGACCTTCGTCTTCCCCTTCGTCTTCATGCTTTGCGCATTGAGCCCTACCGCACACATCGCCGCCAAACAGAGAGCTGAACTGATGAGTTTCATGAATCCTCCGGAAAAAGTCATGCGAGGGCCGTGCCGGGCAAGCTCATCGTTGTGGTCTCAGTCGGGCTTGCTTCCTGTTGAGTTTCGTTCACCTTTTTTCTGGAGGATTCCGATGCAGTCAGTCCGCAAGTTTCGCGTTTTCCCGCTCGCGGCGCTGATGATGGTCTCGTCTTCGGCGTTTGCGGGCCTCCGGCACGTCGTCACACCAGACCAGCTGGCGGCGACGGTCACCGCCGGCGTCGCGAAACAGGACGCCAATCGCGCCACCGTGCATGAAGCGCTGGCCAGGCCCGCGTGGGGCCCGTCACGGACGATAGGCCGGAAGGGCTTCGAGCGCGCGTGGGGGGCGGCCGGCTTCTCCTACTCGCGCAACCCGAAGACGCAGAGCGACAGGCCCGAGATCGCGGTGACGTACTGTTTCCCGTCGACCTCGTAGGTGATGGGGCCGCTGACGATCTGCGCGCCGAGGCTCGCCTTCCACAGGAGCGAGCCGCTCCGCGCGTCCAGCGCCTGGAAGTAGCCCTCGCGCCCGCCGGTGAACAACACGTCGGACGCCGTCGTCAAGATACCGCTGTCGGTGACGTCGGTCATCGGGAACTTCCACTTCAATTCCCCTGTGCCCGCATCGAGCGCCAGCACCGCGCCGGTCGCGGCCGCTTCGGTCCAGTTGTTGATCGGGCCGCGCCGGATTCCGGGCACGGCCGGCGCACCGGGGATCGGCACGAACGGCCGGTTGACGCCGCCGCCGAAGTTCCGCCCCTCCTGATATTCCACCGGCGTGCCGCCGAAGAGCGTGGCGTAGCCTTCCCACGCGGAGACGTAGAACAGCCCCGTGTGCGGACTGTAGGACGGCGAATACCAGTTGGTCCCGCCCTGGTTGCCGGGCCACGTCGGCTGGCCGGGCGGTTGCGGCGTCTGAATGGGCCGTCCGCGTTCGTCGAATCCGCTGGACCAGTTCACCTTCACGAACGGTTTGCCGACGAGAAACTTTCCGGTCTCGCGCTCGAGCACGTAGAAATTGCCGTTGCGATTCGCCCACACCATCGCCTTGAGCGGCGCGCCGCGCCAGGTGATGTCGGCAAGCACCGGCACCTGCACCGAGTCGTAGTCGTACCGGTCGTGGGGCGTGAACTGGTAGTGCCACTTCAACCGCCCCGTGTCGGCGTCGAGGGCGACCACGGAGTCGGTGTAGAGGTTGTCGCCCGGCCGCTGCTCGCTGTTCCAGTCGGGACCCGCGTTCCCGACGCCCCAGTACGTCAGGTTGAGCGACGGATCGTAGGAACCCGTGACCCAGACCGATCCGCCGCCGTGCTTCCACGCCTCCGGATCGCAGTACGAATCGGCCGTCTTCGGCGGGCACGGCTTCCACGAATCGCCACCCGGTTCGTTCGGCGCCGGGATCGTGTAGAAGCGCCACGCCTCCCTGCCGCTGCGCGCGTCGTAGGCGGCGACGAAGCCGCGGATCCCGTACTCGCCGCCGCCCACGCCGACGAGGACCTTGTCCTTCACGACCAGGGGCGCGTGCGTCACCGAGTAGCCGCCCTGGCTCTCGGCGACTTTCGTGTTCCAGACCAGCCGGCCGCTCTTCGCGTCGATGGCGATCAGGTGGGCGTCCAGCGTGCCCATGAACAGCGTGTCGCCGAGGATCGCGAGGCCGCGATTGTTCGCGCCGCAGCAGACGATCTGCGTCGGGTCCAGCGTGTGCCGGTACATCCAGAAGACGCGCCCGGTCTTCGCGTCGAGCGCCACGACGTCGTTGGGCCGCTGAGTCAGATACATCACGCCGTCGACGACGAGCGGCGTGGTCTGCCAGGCGCCGGCGGCGGCCGCCTGATACATCCATTTCAGCTCGAGGTTCTTCGCATTGACCGGCGTGATCTGCGTGAGGTTGCTGTGGCGCTGGCTGAAGTAGCCGCCGGAATAGATCAGCCAGTTCCGCGCGTCCTTCGCGGCGTTGACGAGCCGATCGGAACCGACCTGCGCCTGCACCGTGCAGGTCAGGGCTGCGGCCAGACACAGCATCTGCGCCGCGCGCGCGGCGAAGGGCCTCACTGCTGCCGTTCTTCGCATCGTCATGATCATCGTCCCTTCAGTGAAAGCAGGTAGGCCACGACATCGGCGATCTCGTCTTCGGTCAGCCGATCCTTGTACGACGGCATCGAAGACACGGTAAGGATCGTGTACGACGCAAGGTCGCTCTTGACCAGCGAGATCAGCTGTTCCTGATCGTCGAGCAGCTGCACCGTGTAGGTGTCTTCGTTGAGCCGCCGGCCGTTGATCACCTTGCCGGCGCGGGTGACCGCGCGCACCGGGCGGTTGATCGGCATCATCTGCGCCGTCGGGTCGGTCAGCGAGCGCAGCAGCGAGGCCGCGCTGCGCGCGGCGCCGACGTCGCTGAGGTCGGGACCGACGCGCGAGCCTTGTGCGCCCACACGATGGCAGCGCGCGCACCCGCCCTTGCCGTCGTAGACCATCTGTCCGCGCGCGGCGTCGCCCGCCTTCACCGATCCGCGGTCGAACGAGTTCATGTTGCGCAGATACGCGACGATACCCGCGATCTCCGAGGCGTCGAACTTGAACGCCAGCATCCCGGTGCCCTGGATGCCGGTCGTGATGACACGCACGAGATCCTGGTCGGTCACCGCGTTGCGGAACCTGCCGCTGCGCAGATCGACCCCGCCGACGCCGTCGCCGTTCGCGCCGTGGCACGTCGTGCACTGGGCGTCGTAGAGCCGCGCGCCGTACGCCATGGTCGCGCTCAACGCCGACCCGTCGAGCTGCGCCGCGAGGTCCGGCGCGACTTCACCGGGATGCACCGGCAGTGGAATCTGCGCGGTGACGAGGGGCGGACCCGCGAGGGCGAGTCCGGCGAAAACCATCAGGAGGAGGTGTCGTGGGCGCACGAGGCGATTATAGCCCCCGCCTGCCACGACGAAGCACCAGTGAGGGTCAGCCGTGCGTGTCGTCGAAGTGATTGACCGTCGTGATGAGCATGAACGCGGCAATCGCACTGAACGTCATCGCGAAGAACGCCACGCAGTAGGTGGT
>JAYVYV010000327.1:0-8684 GCA_043783985.1 Acidobacteriota bacterium
GAAGTTCGCCGTCAGGTGGAAGAACGCCTCGGCCTTCACGCCCCAGGGCAGGTTCGACCGCAGGATCCGCGGCAGCAGCTTGCGGCACGTCTGAATCGAGCCCTTCGCCCAGCGATGCTGCTGCGACTTGAACGCGTTCATCTCGACCGGCACTTCGGCCGGCGCGATGAGGCTCGGCACGAACACGAACTGCCAGCCGGCCAGCTGCGCGCGATAGCTCAGGTCGAGGTCCTCGGTGAGCGTGTCGTGCTGCCAGCCGCCCGCTTCGTCAATCGCCTGGCGCCGCCAGACGCCGGCGGTGCCGTTGAAGTTGAAGAACCGCCCGCCGCGGTTGCGGCCGCCGTGCTCGAGGATGAAGTGGCCGTCGAGCAGGATCGCCTGGATCTTCGTGAGCAGGGAGTAGTCCTGGTTGATGTGCCCCCAGCGCGCCTGTACCATGCCGACCTTCGGGTCGCGGAAGTGCGGAATCAGCCGGGCGAGAAAATCCGGTGTCGGAATGAAGTCGGCGTCGAAGATGCCGACGAACTCGCCGCGCGAGACCGCGAGCCCCGCCTCGAGCGCGCCCGCCTTGTAGCCGGTGCGATCCGCGCGGTGGATGTACTTGATGTCGACGCCCTGCGCGGCGAAGCGGCGCACCGCCAGTTCGGCGATGCTGCGCGTCTCGTCGGTGGAGTCGTCCAGCACCTGGATCTCGAACAGCTCGCGCGGGTAGTCGATCGCGCACACCGATTCGATCAAACGCTCGGCGACGTACATTTCGTTGTAGAGCGGGAGCTGGATCGTGACGACCGGCAGCGGATCCAGCGGCGGACCGGGCTGCGGCTCCTTGTCGCGGTTGCTCATGTAGAGATACACGAGGTAGTACCGGTGCCAGCCGTAGATCGCCAGAACGATGAGAACGAAGAAGTAGGCGGCGAGCGTAAGGGTTTCTGCTGGCGTCATGTATTTACAGGTGGAACCCCCACCGACTCAATCACTTATATTACTGTTGGGTATCTGATGACGTCAAACAAACAGCTCCAGGATCTGCTCGAGCAGGTGGCGGCCGGAGATCTCGATCCGACCACGGCCAAGGACCGGCTCCTCGGGGTGCTGCGCGCCCAGCCCTACGAGGACCTGGGCTTCGCTCGCGTCGACCACCATCGCTCGGTTCGGCAGGGCTTCCCAGAGGTGATCCTGGGCCTCGGCAAGACCCCCCATCAGATCGCCGCGATCGCCGCCCACATCGTGGCCCGCGGCTCCACGCTGCTGGTCACCCGCGCCACCGAGGCTGCCTTCGAGGCGGTCCGCGCCAAGGTCCCCGACGCCACGTACCATGCCGACGCCAGCCTGATCACCCTGCGCCAGAACGACATCACCCCGGGACACGGTACGATTCTCGTCGCCGCCGCCGGCACGTCAGATCTCCCGGTGGCGGAAGAGGCGGCGCGCACCGCGGAGCTGATGGGCAACCAGGTCGCGCGGCTGTACGACGTCGGCGTCGCGGGGCTCCACCGTCTGCTCGGCGAGCGCGAGCGCCTCAACGCCGCACGCGTCATCATCGTCGTCGCCGGAATGGAAGGGGCGCTCCCCAGCGTCATCGCCGGCCTGGTGAGCGCGCCGGTGATCGCCGTGCCGACGAGCATCGGCTACGGCGCCAGCTTCGGCGGCATCGCGGCGCTGCTCGGCATGCTCAACAGCTGCGCGTCCGGCGTGTCGGTCGTGAACATCGATAACGGCTTCGGCGCCGCGTCGATCGCTTCGCTTATCAACCACCTGTAGCGAACGCGAAGGGCTGAGCGCGAGCAGGCCCTGGTGAAAGTCGGATCGGCCTGCGAGGTCGTCTTCTTGGAGGACCTTCTGGGTCGCCGCATGGACGTCGTGATCGCCAAGGGTCTCAAGCCTCGCGCTCACACCGACATACGTTCGCCCTACTTCAGTTCATCGAAGACGATCTGCACGTTCGCCTTGAACCTGGCGGCTTGCGGCGCGGCGTATGCCGCGTACTTCGCCGGTATCTTCCAGCTGCCCGCCACTTCGTCGGCTGAACGGCCGGCCTTCTTCGCGGCGCGGACATCGGCGAGGAAATCGCGGTTGAACTGTGCGTACTCCCGCAGATCGCTCATCGTCATCGTCGCGCTGTGGCCGGTGATGATGGTGTCGACGTTCTTGACGCCGTCCGCGGCCTTGGCGAGCGTGTCACCGATCAAGAGGCCGCTGCCGCCGTTGTTCGCGTCCAGGAGCGGGAGGTTCTTGCCCGAGAAAATGTCGCCGGCGTGCATCACGCGGAGGGCCGGGAACACCACCCACGCGTCGCCGTTGGTGTGCCCGCGCCCGAAGTAGAAGAGGTCGATGCGGTCGTTGCCCTTCCCGATCGACATCTTGTCCTTGAACGTTCGCTTCGGCAGCCCCCGGCCATTGTTGGCGGCGAAGATGTTCGCGGGCTCCTGCGGCGCCACGCCGGTCGGCGTCCTCATCACGGCCATGTTCGCTTTGGTGTTTTCCTGGACGATCACCTCGACCGTGGCCGGGAATTCCACGTTGCCGCTCACGTGATCGAAGTGGGTGTGGGTGTTGATGATCGTGGTCACCGGCTTGTTCGTCAGCTCCTTGACCTTGTCGAGCAGCGGCTGACCCCAGCCCGGGATCTTGGTATCGACGACCACGACGCCGTTGGTGGCGACGAACACGGCGGTATTGCCGCCGCCGCCTTTCAGGATGAAGAGGTTGTCGCGCAGCTTCTCGACATCCACGACCTTCGCCGGCGGCGCCTGCGGCGGCGCGGCGCCCCGGGCCGGCGGCTGCTGATACGCGCGGACGGCCAGCGACAACGCGCCGACCATCACCAGGGTTACGAGCGCACTCCCTCTCCTCATGCACGCCTCCATGCTCCGCCCGTGGCGGACCTCAGTCCGAAATCTTGTCGAGCCCCTCGGTCAGCTCGATGTATGTGCCCCAGGGATCGGTGAGAAAGGCGACGGCGATCCCGAGCGCCGGCACCTTTCTGTACGGGACGGCGAGCTTGACGCCATCGGCTTCGAGCTTCCTGCAGAACTCCTCGAGGTTCTTCACTTCGAAGCCGACGTGATCGAGTGCGCGTCCCTGCGTGCCGACTACCGGCTCGGCCGACGGCGAGAAATTCAGCGCGACGCCTGGCAGATCCGCAGCCGGAAAGGCTCCGCCCGTACGCGGCCTGGCGCCGAATGTCTTCACGTACCACGCTTGCATCTCCACGTTCTTGGGGTTGAAGAAGTGCACGTGATGGAGCGTGATCGGGATCGTCTGCTGTGTATTCTCGACCAGTTCCACTTTCACGCCGTCCGGCGCCAACGCAAACGCGATTGAGATACCGCCCGCTTGCGCCGGGCCGGCGATATCGTCTTTCACCACGCGATCGGCTGAGGCCTCCGTCGTCGTGATCATCTGGAAGCCGTTGGCCTTCACCTTGTCGACCATTTGACGGAGGTTGGGCACGGAGAAGCCGATGTGGTTGACGGTCGTTCCTCGAGTGCCGCCGGTCGGCGCCTGATTCGGACGAAAGAAGATCAGCACGTTGGGGAACCTGATCACCTCGGCGTTGTTGGTGCCGACCTTGATGAGCGTTCCCCCGAGGGTTTCGACGAAGAATTTTTTCTGTGCGTCCACATTGGTCGTGTTCAGATGGTGATGGCCGTACACGATCGGTCCGTCCTTTGCCGCAACGAGCTGGGCGGAGGCCGTTGACGCCACACAGGCGACGAGGCAGGCCGAACACAACAGGGCGAGGGTTGGTTTCATTTCACACTCTCCGGGCCAGAGGCGAGTATACGGTTTACAGGATGAATAGGGACGCTTGCCGTCTGTGCAGGCCCTGGATAGCTATCGCGAGGCCTTCACCGAATTCGGTGCCCATTTGGTGCTCGACCCTCACATGCGCTCCGGCGGTTCGAGCCTCGCGTCATCTTGTTGTTCGAGCGTGCCGTTCCGGAAGCGCCGCGAGTGAGGGAATGCTATTTCGCGGATCCAGATGTCTTCGCCGCCGTCGGTTGACCTCTGAACAACGCCGGATCGACGGCGTCGGCCATCGCCTTGTACCCGGCATCGTTCGGATGCAGATGGTCGCACGAGTCGAAGGCGGCGAGTAACTTCTTCGGGTCGCCGGGATCGCGCGTCGCCTTGTCGAAATCGATGACCCCGTCATACGCGTGGGCGGTTCGGATCCACTCGTTCACCGCGAGACGCTTCTGTTCTCCCACTTCGCTGTAGTACGCGGCTCCGTAAAACGGCGTCAGGGTGCCTCCGTAGATTTTCAGGCCTCGGGCGTGCGCCCGCTCGATGATCTGTTTGTGTCCGGCGATGATGTCTTCGGCCGTCGGCGTCGGATTGTGAAGGGCGCTTCCAATGTCGTTGATCCCTTCCATGAACACCACGTGCGTCACACCCGGCTGCGCGAGCACATTGTGCTCGAAACGCGCCAGCGCATTGATGCCGACTTGGAATGCACCGTCACTGAGTACGCGGTTGCCGGCAATGCCCGCGTTCATCACCCCGATCCGGAGAGGGTTCGGCTGCGCGAGCAGACGCCGGACGAGTTGATCGGGCCAACGGCTGTTGGTGTCGGCGGTCGACCTCGTGCCGTCCGTGATCGAGTCGCCGTAGGGCACCAGACCGACGGCGGTATCCGACGTCAAGACCTCGAGACGATAGAGGACGAACCAGCTCGGCGTGGTGGCGACGACCGGCAGCTTCGCGGCGCCGACATGGTTGCCCGTTTCCGAGACGTAATTGGTCTGGAACGCTCCGGTGTGCATGGTCAAGGGCGCGGCGATGTTCGTCGTGCCTGGCAGGTAGAGATCGATGGCGACATCGGCCATCTGCGGAATGACCAGGTCGACCGGATCGCTGTACGCGATCGCCGCCGGCGGAATGGTGAATGTCGGTTTGCCGCTGAACGTCAGCGGTCGGCCCGATCCCGGCTGAACCGCAGACGCCGTATCGCGAAGAGCGATCTGGGCGGCGCCCACCGTGAGCGGCGCAGTGCCGTAGGCGTTACTCAGCACGACGCGCACCCTGCCGCCGCCGATGCTCGTGTGGACGATCTGGCGGAGCGTCTGGTTGGTGAAGTGCATGAAGGCAGGGGGCGGCGGCACGCCCGCCGGGCACTCATTCCGCATGAAGGGCGGCGGCCCTGGTGCGGGTGTCGGCGGCGTCTGCGGTCGGGCGACCTCCGATGTCGCCCAGGTGCCCAGCCAGCGCTCCCCACCGGACTGCGCGATCAGCACGGACGGCAGCGCGGGGAGCAGACACGCCAGCGCCGCACCGGCCGCGATCGATCGTCTCCAGGACTTCCGGGCTTCCGGGAATTTCGCGGATCTCATCGCACGCTCCTTAAATCCTGGGATCCTCGAATCCTCAGATTCAAGAATCCTGGCCTGTGCCTCCCCGGGGGATTCCACCGATCTGCCGACAGGGACGCGACCATTATCCGCCCGACAGGGCGCTTCGACAACGGATTTGGACGTGCGACTCCTGTGTTACCGGCCCGCCGATACGGCGTATTATTCGTGTGCATGAGGAGGTCCTGAAATGCGATGTCTGCGAATGTTGGTGCTGCTCGCCGTTGCGCTGGGAGTTGGAGGCGCTTTCGCACCGGCCGCCGGTGGCCAATCGTCGGCGCCGGCAGCCGCGAAGAGCGCGCCAGCGGCCAAGCAATCGAGGACGCCTCGCACAGCGTGGGGCAAACCGGACTTGGAGGGCACATGGGATTTTCGGACGGTGACCCCCATGGAGCGTCCCAAGGAGTTTGCCGGCAAGGCGACCTTGACCGAGAAAGAAGCGGCCGAATACGCGCGACGCATCGTCGAGGAGCGGAACGCGGATAAACGCCATGACACGACGCCGCGCAAGACGGTGAACGGCACGGCGGAAACCGAGGACGTCGCGCTCGCCTACAACGATTTCTGGTGGGACCGCGGCACGAAAGTGGTCGGCACCCGGCGCACCTCGTTGATCGTGGACCCACCGGACGGGCGGATTCCGTCGTTGACGCCCGACGCGCAAAAACGCCTGGCGGCGGACGACGCGCTCCGGGAGCGCACCGCCGAAGGTCCCGAGGATCGGTCCACCGCCGAGCGCTGCCTCATGGGATTCAACTCCGGGCCGCCAATGATCCCCGGCGGCTACAACCAGAACGTGCAGATCGTCGAGCACCCGGATTACGTCGTGCTGCTGAACGAGATGATTCACAATGCGCGCATCATCCCGTTGGATGACCGTCCGCGGCTGAACGTTCCGCAGTGGGTCGGCGAATCACGCGGCCATTGGGAGGCTGATACCCTGGTGATCGAGACGTCGAACTTCCTCCAGAACACGTCATTGCGCGGCTCGAGCCCGAACCTGCACCTCGTCGAGCGGCTGCGGCGGGTGGATGCCGACACGTTGCTCTACGAGTTCACCGTCGACGACCCGACGACCTGGACGAAGCCGTGGACCGCGCAGGTGCCGATGGTGAAAGCGGATGGGCTGATCTACGAATACGCGTGCCACGAAGGCAATTACGGCATGTTCGGCATATTGAGCGGAGCGAGGGCCGTCGACAAGCGGGGCGCCGCGAAGCGTTCATCGAAGTAGGACTGGTCCTCGACCGCTATTTGATGCGCTGACGCGGGCGTCTCGCTCCACGGCGACCTCTTCGATGATCACGGAGAGCAAGGCGGCGGTGGGATAGCGCTGATGGCGCCGGCGAGCCCCATCAGCGCGCCGCCGATCAGCAGCGCGACGATCGGAATCGTTTCGCCGATCGCCGCGATCAGCGCGATCGCGTAAAAGTACGGCACGCCCATCAATCCGAGGCCGATCGCCGAACACGTCCCGTCACGCCGGCGAGGATGAACTGCGCGCGCCGCCACGCGGCGACCTTGGCGACCCCCTGGCGCGCGGCGACCGCGATCTGCGAAACTGTCCGCTGCCGTCAGGCAGTTCACCGCCCACTGCGTCGTTTTTTTGCCCTTTTTGCCCTGAGCCCTCCGCCCTGTCTGTACGGTAGTATTGACGGTTCCCCTCTATGCAACCAAGCGCCCTGCGGGCCCTCGAATTCGATCGGATCGTCGAGGCCGTGGCAGGCTTCGCGCTGACGCCCATGGGCGCCGAGCGTCTGTCGCGGCTGCAGCCGTCGACCGACCCGCAGCAGGTCGCGCAGTGGCAGGCGGCGACCACCGAAACGGTGAAGTTCATCGCGTCGCACGGCCTGTTTCCGCTGCGCGCGTCGAGCGAGCTGCCGCTGATCCTGGCCGCGATGGCCGTCGAGGGACGCGCGCTGGAGGCCCTCCGGTTGCTGGCGCTGGCGACGTTCCTCGATTCGGTCGACGAAGCGCGCGCCGGCATCCGCCGCGCGCCCGGTTCGTTTCCCCTCCTCGACGCCGCCACCACCGGCGCCGCGTCGTTCAAGGGGGAGTCGGCGCAGGTGCGCGAGAAGATCGACCCGTCGGGCGAGGTCGTCGATCACGCGAGCCCCGAGCTGCGGATCATCCGCGACCGGCTGCGCAAGCAGAAGGCGCGCCTGCGCAGCACGCTCGAGTCGTACCTGCGCGGCAAGGAGACGGCGAAATACCTGCAGGACCAGGTCGTCTCCGAGCGCAACGGGCGGTACGTGCTGCTGGTCAAGGCCGAGCACCGCAGCGGCATCCCGGGCATCGTGCACGGGACGTCGACCAGCGGCGCCAGCCTGTTTCTCGAGCCGCTCAGCACCGTCGAGATCAACAACGACATTGTCGCGCTCGAGGAGCAGGAAGCGGAAGAGGTGCGGCGGATCCTGCTCGCGCTGACCGACGCCTTCCGCCAGCGCGCCGCCGATCTGCAGCGGACGATCGACGCGGCGACCGAGCTCGACGTCCTGCAGGGACGCGCGCGCTTCTCCGAGTCGGTCGACGGCGTCGAGCCGGCGCTGTCCAGTGACGGCGCGTTCGAGCTGCAGGCGGCGCGGCACCCGCTGCTCAAGAGCCCGGTGCCGGTCACCATCAAGATCATCCCGCCGGCGACGATCCTGCTGGTCACCGGACCGAACACCGGCGGCAAGACCGTCGCGCTGAAGACCGCGGGGCTGCTGGCGATGATGGCGCAGGCCGGCCTGCGCATTCCCGCCGAGGCCGGCTCGCGCCTGCCGGTGTTCCGCTCGCTGTTCGCCGACATCGGCGACGAGCAGTCGATCGAGGCGAACCTGAGCACCTTCTCGGGTCATATCGCCAACATCGCGTCGATGGACCGCGGCCTGGTGACGCCGGCGCTGGTCCTGCTCGACGAAGTCGGATCCGGCACCGACCCGATCGAGGGCGGCGCGCTCGGCGTCGCGATCGTCGATCATTTCCGCCGCCGCGGCGCGACGGTAATCGCGACCAGCCACTACGACCAGCTCAAGAGCTACGCCTCCACCACCGAGGGCGTGGCCAGCGCCGCCTTCGGCTTCGAGTTGACGACGTTCGCGCCGACCTACCAGTTGATCTACGGCAGCCCGGGCCGCAGCCTGGCGCTGGAAATCGCCGCCCGGCTCGGGCTCAACCCGTCGGTCGTCGCCGCCGCGCGCGAGAACCTGAGCGCGCGCGAGGCGCAGCTCGCCGAGCACCTCGCGAAGAGCGATCACGACCTGCGCGCGCTCGAGCACGAGCACCGGCTCGCCGCGCGCGAGCGCGACACGCTGAAGGAAGCCGAAGCGCGGATGCAGCACCGCGAGG
>JAYVYV010000328.1:0-3326 GCA_043783985.1 Acidobacteriota bacterium
GACCATACGAATATGGTAGAATGGTATGTATGAAGAAGACGTTGAACATCGACGACCAACTCATGAAAGAGGCGAAGCGGGCGTGTGGCGCGACCACGAATACTGACACCGTTCGACTGGGGCTCGAGGCCTTGGTGCGGCACGCAGCGTACGACCGGCTTCGGACCCTTCGAGGATCGGAGCCTCGCGCGCGCGATGTGTCTCGACGACGTGAGAAGTCGTCAGCCAAACGCAGCGTGGCCTGATGGTCTTGGTGGATACCTCGGTATGGATTCGGTTTCTCGCCAATCGGACGCCGTATGCCATGACGTTGGACGCGCTCCTCGATCGCGATGAGGTGGCAGGCCATGAGCTCGTCTACGGAGAACTCCTCATTGGCGACCGCGAGGGCCGCGCGAAGCTCCTCGGCGCCTACGAGCAGATCCGCCAAGCGAGCATGGTGCCTCATTCGGAGGTAGTCGCGTTCGTCCGTAGTCGAGCGTTGTCCGGGCGTGGGGTGGGGTGGATCGACGTTCACCTCCTGGCGTCCGCGCTCGTAGAGCAGCTGCCGCTGTGGACTGCAGACTCTCGGCTATTCGCGGTGGCCAAGGAGCTTGGAGTTGCGTACGAGAAAAGTTAGCCGAGCTCGGCTGTCTCGAAACCCACCGGACACGTTTCGCTACGCACGCCGACGCTCGAGGAACAGCGGTTGCCAAGGTCTTGACGGAGAGATATTCAAAAAGCCCTTCATTCGATCCGTACCAACCTGAGTGCGAACGGATTGGCGAACGGGCCATTCTGGTTTCGCAGTTGGGTCAACGTCAGCCTATCGCCGTCCAGTTTGTAAGAGTAGGTGATGAACACCCCTGGACCCATTACCGCCGGGTTCTTCGACGCGATCGGTCGCATCGTGATGAAGCTGCCGGGTGTCACCTCATATGTCCCGGCTTCGCTGACGAATGGTCCCCACACGGCCCGCAACTCGTCGGCGCTCGCCTTTGCCACATCCGCCAGAACCGGTCGCGGCCCATCGGTCTGTACTTCGACCCGGCTGTAGTGCCTGGCGGTGATGATGGTGAGGTTGGGTCGGTCGGCGAATGCGATCGTGCGGGCTCCAGGGCCTGAGGTCGTCGCGTCCACGACCCGCCAAACGCCTTGCATCGACTCCCGCGTCGGCTGCTGTGCTGTTGCCTGGCTGGTGAGCAACCCTACGCTGAGCGCTACGAAGCACAATCGCTTCACGATACGCCTCCTCGAGGCGAAGTGTCGCACAGTCTGAGCTGATCAGGCGGGCGAGGTGAAGAGAAGGTCATGGGATCGCGCACATCGGGCGGCCGTCTTCTAGTAAGCGACGACCTGGCCGTCCTTCCGGTGATCGGATCCGCCGCGATAGAAACCGCCGATCTGTCCATTGGTCGCCCGCGCCGGCGCATCCCCGTCAGGCGTGAACATGATGGCTTGATACCCACCCATGGCGCCGCCATTCGTGGCTTGCGCCCTGTGACCCATGGTCAGCAGATCCTTCCCCACCAGTCCGAAGAGCTTTGATTCGAGCGTGAGGGCGTTGGGAACCTGGCTGTGGTGGAACCGGGCCATGTCGGTGGCCGCCTGAAGATTGGCGCCGAGATCGAGCACATTGATCAGGACCTGCGCGATCCCCTGCGCCTGCATGTCGCCGCCCATGAGCGTGACCGTCATCAGGGGCCGATTGTTGCGCATCACGAAACCGGCCGACAGCGTATTGAACGGCCTCTTGTGGGGCGCAATCACATTCGGGCTCTTGGGATCGAGCGTGAAGAGCGCGCCACGATTGTGCAGGACGAATCCATAGCCGGGCACGGTGATACCCGATCCGAACCCCCCGTAGTTACTATTCACCCAAGACACCATGTTGCCCCAGCGGTCCGCCGTCGAGAGGACGATCGTGTCGCCGGCGCCGGAGATGTTGGCGCCGGGCTTGCCCTGCGACGCGCGATCGGGATCCACGCGACTGCAAAGCGATTGCGCGTAGGGTTTCGACAGCAGCCTGGCGAGCGGGACCGGGACGAAATTCGGATCGGCGTTATAGGCGAGCAGATCCGTGTACGCGAGCTTCTTGGCTTCGACGAGGAAGTGCCAGTACTTCGGACTGGTCGGACCGAGGGTCGCCAACGTCTGTCCCGGTGCCCAGACCGGGACGCACGCTTCGAGCACATTCAGCATTTCGTCGGCGGCCCACGTTTGCGCCGGCGGCGGAAGCGTCGAGACGTCGTACCCGTGATAGGTCGTGGTCGCCACGTTCAGCCACTCGCCGCTATATGTGGCCAAATCGTCCTCCGTCATCGTCCCGCCCAGCGTCTGCGACTTGGTCACGATCGCGCGCGCCACGTCACCTTTGTAGAAGCCATCACGTCCTTTGGTCTGGAGGATGCGGAATGTCCTGGCCATGTCAGGACTGCGATACAGCTGGCCGGCGCGCGGCTGTTGGCCATTCACGTACCACGTCGCGACGGAATCCGGATCGAGCTGGCTGCAGCACTTGCGTGGATCGTTGGGCGTCGGCGGCAGCCCTCGCGGAAGGTGCCAGTCGTTGGCGATCCGTTCCGACACCGGGAACCCGTTGTCTGCGTAGTCGATGGCGGACTGCAGGGTCTCCTTGAACGTCATCGTGCCGAACCGGTGCAGCACCTCGTCCCAGCCCCAGACGGAGCCGGGCACCGTGGCCGACAAAATACCGGCGGGCGGCATCCCGGAGCCCGGGCCCCAATTCGCCGGGTTCCACGAATAGCCAAGCTCGTTCATATGCGCCAGCGTCTGCCCGCTCGGCGCCTTTCCGCTGGCATTCAAGGCGTACAACTTGTTGTCCTTCGCGATGTAGACGATGGCGAACAGGTCGCCGCCAATGCCGACGTTCATCGGCTCGACCAGACTCAACACCGCGGAAGCGGCCACGGCGGCATCGATGGCGTTGCCGCCTCTCTTCAGGATGTCCAGACCGGCCTGCGCGGCCAGGGGCTGACTCGTGGCCACCATCCCGTTGCGCCCCATGACTTCCGATCGATGCTGGGAAAGCCACCCTTCCGACCGATCGCCCTCGACGGCGCTGCACCAGGCGGGTTGCGGCTTCACGCCGCAAGACTGAATCGGTGACTGTGCGGTGGTCAGCAAGGTCGTTGCAATGACGATCACCAGGCTGACGATTGGCGCACGATGCGCGTTCATGCTCATGTTCGGGCCTCGCGTGACAGGGAGGGGGGAGACGTCACACTCACTTCACCGAGTACTTGGTAAACGCGCCGCCCGCTTGAACGATCGAGTTCGGCCCTTCCGCCGCAAACACGTTGCCGTCCGCATCCACCGCGACGCCT
>JAYVYV010000329.1:0-3317 GCA_043783985.1 Acidobacteriota bacterium
ACCCAGCCCGCGTCGAGCGCGACCTCCCCCGGGACAGCCAGCGGAAACCTGAACGGGGTGGATGCCTCGTCCGCTGACGGCCGCCCGCGTGCGCCGACCACCCTACCTGTTAAGACGACCGTCCCGCCGATGCGTTCCAGCCGCTGGCCGGGAAAGTCGACCGGGGTCTCGCCGCGTCCCCGGATCAGGCGCAGCGCCGCGTCCACATGGGCGAAGGCGATCGGACGGGGGCCCGCGACCTCGCTCATCACGCGCCACAGCATCGCGCGCTGCAGCGCGAGCGGCGCGTTCTGCAGGGCGGCGACGTCGATCCCGCGCACGATCGCACCGCCTTCCGCCGTCGATCGGCCGACGCTGCGTGCTTCGAGTTCGGCGGCCATGGCGTCCATCCACGCGGACAGATCGCGCGCAAGCTCTGCCTGATCGGCCAGCACGTCGACGATGCCCCGGTTGAATCGCGTCTCGAGCAGCGGGAGCAGCTCCGCGCGCACGCGGTTGCGCGCGATGTCCACGTCCAGATTGGTCTCGTCCTCGACGAATCGCAGGTGGCGTTGCGCGAGCCACGCGCGCAGATCCTGGCGCCGGCAGCCGAGCAGCGGCCGGACGATGCGGCCGTTCTTTGGATGCATGCCGGCCAGCCCGCGCGGACCCGCGCCGCGTGTCAGACGCAGCAGCACGGTTTCCGCCTGATCATCCCGCGTATGGCCGAGCGCGACGACGTCCGCGCCGACGCTGACTCGGGTGCGCTCGAAGAAGGCGTGGCGCGCGGTGCGGCCGGCGTCTTCGACCGAGCGGCGCTCGAGGCGCGCCCGCGCCGCCACGTTCTCGCCGTCGGACACGAACGGCCGATCGATCGTTGCCGCGACGCTCGCGGCGAAGTCCTGATCGGCGTCGGCCGACCGCCTGAGCTGGTGGTTGAAATGGGCGAGACCGACCAGGTGGCACGCGCCGGCGTCCTCGAGATCGCGCAGGAGGTGGACGAGCGCGACCGAGTCCGATCCGCCCGACACCGCCGCGAGCACGCGGGTGTCGGGTCCGATCAGATCATGCTGGCCGACGAACTGTCGAACGCGAGCAAAGAGGTTCACGAGAGCAACCGTCCGCCTTCGCGAAAGCTTCGGCGGACAACCTTGGCGTGGCTTGCCAGCCGTAGCTCACGCCAAGAAGCAAGCGTGAGCGAAGGGTGGTGCCGGAGGGCGGACTCGAACCGCCGACCCCGCGCTTATGAGACGCGTGCTCTTAACCAACTGAGCTACTCCGGCCAGAACCTCTGATTCTATTACTTCGTCGCGTCCCGCTCAACGAGGGCGGCCGCCAGGAGCGGGATCATGAGCTCGTGGTGCCCCACCAGGGAGTATCCGCGTCCCGTGCCTGCGGTGGGACGGGCCACCACGTTGGTCTGCGGACGATACGAGCGGATGAAATCGAGGTTGACCGTCGTCAGCTCCGCGAGCGGGAGGCCGCGGTTGCGCGCGAGGGCGACCGCTTTCAGGAACACTTCCGGGAGCACGACTGCGGATCCGCAGTTCAGGTACACACCGCGCTCGAGGCGCGCGACCGTGGACACGAAGTAGCGGAAATCCCGAAGACTGCCTTCGCCGAGCGCTGCGCCCGAGGCGGCGGGGTGCATGTGGATGATATCGGTGCCGATGGCGATATGGACCGTCACGGGAACCTGCAGCCGTGCGGCGGCGGCGAGCACACTCTGCTTGGCGTACTGCGGTTGCCTGGCTGCGAGAAATGCCGTGACCGCCTGGCCGATGCCGAGCCCCGCCTCGACGCCGTCGTTAATCGCGAGGTTGAGCAGGCGGCCCGTTTCGTCCGCCATGCCGAAGCGGCCGGGTCCGATCGATTCGTCGACGTCCTCGGACGTGGCGCCGGCCAGCGCGACTTCGAAGTCGTGGATGATCGACGCGCCGTTGGTCGCGATCGCCGAGACGAACCCGCGCTCCATCAGGTCGATCAGCACCGGGCCGAGGCCAGTCTTGATCACGTGCGCGCCGATGCCCCACACCACGCCTGCGCCGGCCAGCTTCGCATCGCCGATCGCGCGCACGACGGCCCTGAAGTCGGCCGCGGCGAGCATCCCGGGCAGCGAGTCGACGAACGCGCCGACCGATCCGCCGGGCGCGAGCGGCCGCGCGAAATCCTGGACACGCGTCTTGCTGACGCGCGATTTCAGGGGATAGGTCGTGACGTCGGACAGATCGAATTCTTCGTAGGGAAACTTCATAGGATCAGCATCGCATCGCCGTAGCTGTAGAAGCGGTAGCGCTCCGCGATCGCCGCATCATACGCGGATCGGACGCGATCGCGGCCGGCGAACGCCGACACGAGCATCAGCAGCGACGACTGCGGGAGGTGAAAGTTGGTCAGCAGGCCGCCGACGATCCTGAACTCGGCGCCGGGATAGATGAAGAGATCGGTGGTGCCCTGTCCGGCGACGATGGCGCCGTCGTGGCTGCGCGCGACCGCCTCCAGCGTGCGGGTCGTCGTCGTCCCTACCGCGACGATGCGGCGTCGATCGGCGCGGGCGCGGTTGATGGCCGCGGCGGAGGCGGCGCCGATCTCATAGCGCTCCGCTTCCAGGCGATGATCCTCGACGCGGTCGACACGGACCGGCTGAAAAGTGCCGTAGCCGACATGGAGCGTAATCTCGGCGATCTCGACGCCGCGAGCGCCCAGCGCCGCCGTCAACTGCGGGGTGAAATGCAGGCCGGCAGTGGGGGCGGCGATCGAGCCGCGGGCCCCGGCGAACATCGTCTGATAACGGTCGCGATCGTCGGCGTGGTCGTCGCGCTTGATGTATGGCGGCAGCGGCATGTGACCGATGTCGTCAACCGCCTCGTCCAGCGGCGACCCGTCGACGGTCCAGAGCCGGACGAGCCGGCGGCCGAAATGTCGACGCTCGAGGATCTCGCCGTAAATGGTATGAATTCCTTCAAACACCACCCGCGCCCCCGGTTTCAATTTCTGCCCGGGATGAACCAACGCCTCCCAGAACTCTGGGGTCAGACCCAGGTCTGACCCTCGGTCCTGCAAACTATTGATGGTGCTGGGGATAATTTTGTGAGGGTCAGACCTTGATCTGACCCTCCCAACCAGCAGGCACTCGACCGCGCCACCGCTGGGGTCGCGCCGGCCGAGCAGACGCGCCGGAAACACGCGCGTGTTGTTGACGACGAGGAGATCGCCGGAACGTAGCAGTTCGGGGAGCGCGCGCACGTAGGTGTGCGCGATCGATCCGCTGGCACGGCCGAGATGCAGCAGCCGCGCCCCGCCGCGGGACGCCGGCGGCTCCTGCGCGATCAGTTCCG
>JAYVYV010000330.1:0-8611 GCA_043783985.1 Acidobacteriota bacterium
GATCCCCGTGACGGACCACGGCACGCCGCACGTCGCGGCCGCGTGGGGCGGCACGGCGTTCAACTGGATGGCGAATCGCGCGGCCTACATCACGCCGGAACGTCCCGATCGATTCTGGTTCGAGACCTACAGCGCGTCGGCGCGCCGCTTCAAGGAGATCACCGCCAAGGCGGGCGCGGACGTGATCATCGCGAACCACACGATCTTCGACGGATCGAAGACCAAGCTTCCCGCGCTCGAACGGCGCAAGCCCGGCGATCCGCATCCATACGTGATCGGCACCGCCGGCGTCCAGCGCTACCTCACCGTCGTCGACGAATGCGCGCAGGCCGGCCTCGCGCGCGTGCAGTAGAGTCTGGATTTTTCTGGATTGTGCCGGACGACAGCGATCGGCGCTAGTTCGGGTTCGAGGGTCGAGTGGGAATCGACGAGCGGGTGCGGGCCAGTTCCTTCAGTTCCTCCGCCCAATTGAGCACCACCACGACTCGTGTGCCGGCGAACCCCACGTCGTCGTCGCGAACCATCAGGAACCGCTGCCCGTCCGGCGTGACGTCGTAGTTGGACGAGCTCACGCCAGGCATTCCGCACGAGGACGCGGCACCGCTCGAATAGTTGCCTTCCCACAGCTGTCTCGGGGAGGAGGCCCGGATCTCCAGCGAGGTGGTCAAGGCCACGGCCATCAACTTGTTTTCGTTGCGGTAATACAGTTCTCCACCCGAGCGGCCCCACACCGGATCGAATCCGCCGGCGTTGGAAATCTGGATCTTCGGTCCTGGCCCAGGGAACGGCTGCACGTACACTTCCGCCTTGCCCGATTCGTCCGACGCGTACGCGATCCAGCGGCCGTCCGGAGAGAACTTCGCGGAACCCTCTCCGAATCGCGTTCGAGCCACGGGCTGGGGTTGACGCCCGCCTTCGAGCGTCAGCACCCACGCGTCATCTCCGGTGTGTGCGTCCTTCTGATCGAAGGCGAGAAACCGTCCGTCGGGAGAAAACGACACAGGACTCTGTCGAGTGCCAGTCGGGTCCAGGCGCACGGCGCCAGCGCTCCTGTCCGCCGGCATCATCCACATCGTCATTCCGCCTGCAAGCCAGGATCGAAACGCCAGGCGTTTGCCGTCCGGCGTCCAGACCGGGTCGTGACTTTGTCCATCCGTCGTGATCTTCGTGAGGACCGACCGAGCGAAGTCATAGACATAGACGTCGTGATTCGGACCTTCGATTTCCACGGCGAGGTATCGGCCGTCCGGCGAGAGCCGGGGGTACAGGTAAGAGGCGGGCGGCAATGGCAGCCGCTCGGTCTTCCCCGACCGATCCACCCACACCAGCGTCCGATGTCCGCCCTCGGCTGGGCCAGGGACGTAGGCGAGATCGCCGCGCCGCGAGAGCGAATACTGCGCGGCCCCGGTGTTGGTGTCCATCAGCACACCGTTGAGCACTTCGAACGGCGCGCCGGTCACCTGTTGCTGGTTCGCATCGAACGGCACCGCGAAAAGCTTGCCCGCACGGGCATAGACGATGTGCCCCGATGGCGAGTAGGTGGCGGACGTCCCTCCGACGATCAGGGTCTTTTTCTTTCGCGATTTCACATCCCACAGATCGATCCGCGCATCGTCGTAGTTGTTGATGCCGTCGAACGCGACCGTGTAAATGACCGCCTGTTCTCCTGGCAGCAGGCTGGCGAACCGGTGGCTTCGCTCGCCATGCTGAAGGTCGAGCTCGGTCACCGGTTCGATGGTTCCGCCGGTGTCGGCGATCCGAACGATGCCGCCCGGATAGTGCGCCGTCCAGTAGATCCATCCGTCAGCTGCCCAGTCCCCTTTGTGGAACGCGTCGTAATCCGCCAGCTTGGTCGCCGCTCCTCCGGACAACGCGGCTTTGTAAAACGGCCGTGTCCACGAAAAGATCGCGTTGCCTTCGATGAAGGACAGGAAAGTGCCGTCGGGTGAAAACAGCGGTGCGCCTCGAAAGCCCGGGGAGGCTGAGACCTCGAGCGCGTGGGTGTCGACCTGGTCGAGCCGCCGCACGGAGACAGGTCCCGGAAACGGCGTGATGGCCAGTTGGGCGCCGTCCGAGGAAAGCGCCAGGTTCGGGTTGAAGCCGCCGATCATCACCTGGCCTTTTGGGACGTCCACCGTGAAGCGCGACACCCGGCGATCGCCTGCAGGCCCGTCCGCGCGGGTGAACCCGAACCACAGCACGCCGGCAAGTGAGAGCGCGATGAGGCTCACGAGGGCCGCGGCTGTCGTTCGATTTCGCGGCGATGCGCCGCTCGTCCGCGCCAACGCGCGCGTGTCCCCCCCGGCAGCCGGTTCCGCAAGCCATTGCAGCTCGCGCAGGAGATCGCGAGCCGTCTGCCAGCGATCGTCGGGATTCTTGGCCAGACAGGCTTGAACAGTGCGATCGAAGGCAGGCGTCGAGAGCGGCTGGAGGCTCGAGAGCGGCGGCGGCTCCCGCTCGAGAACGGCCGCCATCACGCTCGCCTGACTGTCCCCCTGAAACGCCTTGCGTCCGCTCACCATCTCGAAGAGCACCGCGCCAAACGCGAACAGGTCGGTGCGCGCGTCGGCCTCCTTTCCCTCGACCTGCTCCGGCGCCATGTATGGCCCGGTGCCGACGATCAGCCCGGGCGCCGTGAGATCGGTCGATCCCGGGCTGGCCGGCGTCATCGCCTTCGCGAGCCCGAAGTCGAGCAGTTTTGCGGTCGGCGGCGCGGCGCCCGCGCCACGGACGAGGAAGATGTTGCCGGGTTTGAGATCGCGGTGGACGATGCCGGCACGGTGGGCTTTGTCGAGAGCCGAGGCGATCTGTACGGCGCACTGAAGCGCCTGATCCAGCGGGAGCGGCCCCTTCCGCAGGCGCTCGGCCAGCGTCTGGCCGTCGAGGTACTCCATGACGAGGAAGTCGATCCCGTCGTGGCTGCCGATGTCGTGCAGGGTGCAGATGTGCGGGTGATTCAGCGCGGCGACGGCGCGCGCTTCGCGCTGGAAGCGTTCCCGGGTCTGAGGATCCTTGGCGACGTACGTCGGCAGGACCTTGATGGCGACGGAGCGGTCCAGCCTCGTGTCGCGCGCCTTGTACACCTCGCCCATGCCGCCGGCGCCAAGCGACGCAACGACCTCGTATGCGCCGACGCGACTGCCGGTGCTGAGAACGGCCTGAGCCGGCGCCTGGCCCATCGACCCCGGGACTTCGAGAAACGGATCGTCGAGAAGGGCTTCGCGGGCGACGGGCAATCGATCGAGGAAGCCGAGGCCCGCTGCGTCCGACGTCAGCAGCGATTCGACTTCGCGCCGCAGGCTGTCGTCGTCACCGGTTTGAGCGGCGAGAAAGGCGCCGCGCTGTTCGATTGGCTGTTCCAGAGCGGCCTGAAACAGCGCCTTCACGCGCTGCCATCGGTCGGGGGTCATCACCGAGCTTCCGAACCGAGCTCACGAGTGAGCCACGCTTTCGCGGTCCGCCAGTCGCGCTTGGCCGTCGAGGGCGACACGCTGAGCACATGCGCCGCTTCGTCGATCGTGAGCCCGCCGAACGCACGAAGCTCCACGATCTTCGCCAGCCCCGCATCCATTTTTTCCAACCGATCGAGCGCCTGATCCAGTTCCAGGATCGGTATCTCGTTCGACGCGGCCACGTCGATGGCTTCGTCGATCGACACACGTTGCAAAGCGTCGCCCCGCTTGCTCGCGCCACGGCGCCGGGCGTGGTCGACCAGGATCCGGCGCATCACCTGCGCCGCCACGCCAAAGAAATGCGCCCGATTCTGCCAATCGACCTGGCGCTGGCCGACCAGCCTGATGTACGCCTCATGAACAAGGGCCGTCGGCTGCAAGGTGTGGTCGTTCCGCTCGCTCCGGAGTTGGCGCGCGGCAACGCGGCGGAGCTCCGCATAGACCAGCGGCAGCAACTGATCGAGCGCACCACGCTCCCCGCGAGTCCAGTCGCCGAGCAGTGCGGTGACGTCGGGTAGGGAGGCCATGAGATCCATCTTCAAATAATTGGATAAAAAGGGCGTCCAGAATAGAGCCTCGACCACCGAACCGCAAGTGCTCCGTTACCGGTTGACCCGTTCTGGCCGTCGCTTACGCGATCTTACATATGGGCGGCATGACGTGCGCCGCTCGCGTGAGGCATGAAAAAGGAGCCACCTGTGAGTCTTTGGAAGCGTCGCGGTCTCATCGCGGTTTGTCTGTGTGCCTTGTCCACCACGCTTGCGGGAGCCGGCCAGGTCCTGGTCTTCACCACCATCGATTTTCCCGGGTCGGTCCTGACCAACGCGCAGGGAATCAACGCTCTTGGGGAGATCGTCGGGATCTACACGGATACGGCCGGACAGCAACACGGGTTTTTGCGTAGCGGCGAGCTCTTTCGCTCGATCGATTTTCCGCATGCCAGGTCTACACAGGTCCGAGGGATCGGTCCTGCTGGAGACATCGTGGGCACCTACCAACGAGAAAATGAAACAGCGTTCGGGGCCAACCACGGCTTTCTCATGACGAGGCGCGGCGGGTTCTTTCCGGCCGATTATCCCGGGCATCAGAACACGATCCCGCAGCGCATCCTCGCCGACGGCACCATCCTGGGTTGCTATCACGATGGCGACACGATGGGGTCGATGCACGGCATGCTTTTGTCGCGTCATGGATTCGACGCGATACCCGAACCCGCGTCGATGCACAACGGGGCGACACCTGACGGAAAGCTGATTGTCGGCCTCTTCACCGACATGATGGACGGGCGCAGCAAGGGGTACCTGTTGGACAGGGGCAGGTTCTCGCCATTCGAAGTGCCGGACAGCGCGTTCACGAACGCGTGGGACGTCAACCCCTCGGCCGTCGTCGTCGGGGATTACCGGGATCGAGCCGGGGCGTTTCACGGTTTCCAGTTCGACGGACAAGCGTTCGGGCGCGTGGATGTTCCAGGCGCGGCCGCCACACGACTGCGTGGGATTAACGCGCATGGCGACATGGTCGGCTTGTTCGTGGACACCGCCGGCCGGACGCACGGATTTCTCGCCCAGTGGGCGGCTGCCCAGTAACGTTCATGGGAGACAGACACATGTTGGTCACTCGCGCAGCGCGTCATGGATGCTTGGTTCTGCTCGCTGTCGCTCTGGTCGGACTCCAGGCAACCGCAGCCTCGGCGCAGGACGTCCCGGCGGAGCGTAAGGCCGGGACCATCACCGTCGCAGCCGGCACGGATTTCGTCAGCAGCTACATGTTCCGCGGATTCCGGCAGGACGACACGAAGATCATCACCTGGCCGTACGGGGACATTGGGCTGACGCTGTACTCGGGCGACGGCGCGCTCAAGAGCGTCGGCGTCGGCGTCGGCATGTGGAGCAGTCTGCATCCTGGTGACGCCGGTCGCGACGGTCCGAGCGGCAAGCTGTGGTACCAACGGAATTTCGACGCGACGCTCGGCCTCGGATTCGGCGGCGGCGTCAGCCTTGGCACGACCTACCGCGCCTATGTCAGCCCGAACAAAATGTTCAGCACCGTCAAGGAAGTTGCCGTGAAGCTCGCGATGGACGACAGCGCTCGCTTCGGAAAAGGCGCAGTCAGGCCGTACGCCCTCGTGGCCTTTGAGCTGGATACCGCGCCTGGCCTCGGGCAGCTCGACGCCGGCGCCAGGGCTGGCCGGTACCTCGAGCTGGGTGCCGCGCCGGGCTGGGCCGGAAATCCTGTGAGCATCGCGGTTCCGGTGAAAGTCGGTCTGAGCCTGGGCAACTACTACGAACTGGCTGGTGTCGATCACACGTTCGGGTACGCCAGCGTTGGCGGCATCGCGACCGTGCCGCTCGGCCGAGCATCTGGCTTGGGCCGATGGAACGTCCACGGCGGCGTCGAGCTTCAATCGCTTGGCGAGACGACGAAAGCCCTGAACGGCGGGGACCGATCGAAGGTGATTGGTTCAATCGGCATCGGGTTCTCTTACTAACGGGCGTTCGCCGACATGCCGATCATAAAAGCCGTCGAGGACTGCCGCCGCACCACCAATCTGAAATCTGAAATCCGAAATCTGAAATTCCATGCTCACGCCGCCGTGATGTCGGTGAGCGCGAAGTCGCCGCCGACGAAGAGCAGCGAATCGCCCGCGGTTGCCGCCGCGGCGTACGAGAGGCAGTCGCCGAAGTTCAGCGCCGCCTTGTGACGGCCGCGCCCGAACCGGAGGAATGCCTCGACCGCCGCGTGCCCGTCGCGTTCGCCGAACGGAACGATGGTGACGCCCAGTTCCCGAAGCAATGTTTCGACTTCGCGCGCGCCGGCCGCCCGGCGCCGGCTCGCGAAGACCATGCACGCTTCCACGACCGTCGGGGCCGCGACCCGCACGTCGCCTGCCGCGAGGATGCGATCGATCACATCAAGATGGCCGTGTTCGCCGAACAAGATGGCGACGAGCGCCGACGAATCGAGCGTCATACGCCGTCTGGACCGAAGCCGAGGATCTCGTCTTCCTCGGCGCGCGTGAGCCGGCGGCCCCGCTCACCTTCCGGCAGCGTCGGCCACACTTTCTTCTCGAGGAACTTCAGCGTGCGATCGCGCCGCTGTTCGACCGACCGGCCTCGCAGCCGCTCGTGCCGCTCCAGCAACGCCCGGCGGATCGCCTCGGTCTTGGATTCACCCGTCATACGCGCGACCATGGCGGCCAGGCGCTCGACTTCGTCGTTCTTCAGGTTCAACGCCATTACACCATGGTATATCATAAATGGTGTAAAGGTGTAAAGACCGTTATTACCATCGCAAACGATAACCGGTGTGGCCTGGGACGGCAGACCGAATCGGACCCCGGGGCCGTAGAATGGGTGCGTGCGGACGCGGGCTACCGGAGCCGGAGGCGCGCTGGGGTTCGTGGCCGCCAGCCTCGTCCTCGCGTCGTGCGCAAAAACCCCGCCTGTCGCGCAGCCGCGCGCGGCGTCCGCGATGATCTCCTCGTCGATCCATCACGTCATCCCGCTGCCGCGCACGACGGAGCCGGGGGCCGGCGCAGGCTTCACGATCACGGCCGACACGGTGATCAGCGTCGGGACACGCGTCGCGCCAGCTGACGAGCGGACCATCTGGATTGCGAAGTACCTCGCGGACGTCATCGGCCTCGCCGCCGCGCCGCGGCCGCCGCGCGTCGAAATCGCCGGCAGCGTCATGCCTCCAGGCGCCATCTCGCTGGAGTTGGGAGACGCCTCCATCCTCGGCCCCGAAGCCTACGACCTGACCGTGACCGCCGCCCGAGTGACGATTCGCGCGAATGATCCGGCGGGCCTGTTCTACGGCGTGCAGTCCTTCCGGCAGCTCCTGCCCGCCTTCATCGAGTACCAGGCGGTCAGGCCGGACAAATCGCGGCCCGTCGTCGCGGCCGCCGGGCACATCGCGGACGAGCCTCGATTCGCCTGGCGCGGAGCGATGCTCGACGTCTCGCGTCACTTCCTGTCCGTGGACGATGTGAAGCGGTATGTCGACCTGATGTCGCTGTACAAGTTGAACCGCCTGCATCTGCATCTCGCCGACGATCAGGGATGGCGAATCGAGATCCGATCGTGGCCTGAGCTGGCGAAGCGCGGCGGACGCGGGCAGGTTGGCGGGGGTCCCGGCGGTTTCTACACGCAGGAGCAATATGCCGATCTCGTCAGGTACGCGGCAGAGCGCTTCGTCACGATCGTGCCGGAAATCGACATGCCGGGCCACACCAACGCCGCGCTCGCCTCCTACGCCGAGCTGAACTGCGACGGCGTGGCGCGGGAGCCGTACACCGGCACCGAGGTCGGTTTCAGCGCGCTCTGTGTGGACAAGGCCGTCACCTACACGTTCATCGACGACGTCGTGCGCGAGATCGCGGCGATCACGCCGGGCGCCTGGTTCCACGTCGGCGGCGACGAGGTGAAGACGCTCGCGCCCGAGCAGTACATCCGCTTCGTCGAACGCGTGCAGGCCATCGTCCTCTCGCACGGCAAGCAGATGGTCGGATGGGATGAAATCGCGCCGGCGGCGCTCGGTCCCACCACCGTCGTCCAGCACTGGCGGCCGAACACGACGCCGGCCGAGGCGGTGACCAGGGGAGCGAGGGTGATCATGTCGGTCGCGAACAAGGCGTACCTGGACATGAAGTACGACCGCACCACGGCCATCGGCCTCTCATGGGCGGGGTACGTGGACGTGAACACCGCCTACGACTGGGATCCCGCGACCGCAGCCGCGGGGGTGCCGGAGTCGGCGATCCTCGGCGTCGAAGCCCCGCTCTGGTCCGAGACGCTCGCGACGATCCGCGACGTCGAGTTCCTCGCGTTCCCGAGACTCGCCGGCATCGCGGAGGTCGGCTGGTCGCGCGCGGAGGCGCGCGACTGGAACGCGTTCAAGGAGCGTCTCGGCGCGCACGGGCCGCGCCTCACCGCGCTGGGCGTGAACTTTCATCGGTCGCCGGCAGTGCCGTGGAAGCACTAGTCCGGACTAGAAGTCATCTCATAAATAGCCGATACAGGACCGGACACCCTTGGCGTTCTCGAGAGGTCAACACTGCGCGGGCCGATTCAACCGGTCGATGCAACGGTTTCCGCTAGTGTAGCCGCAGGCGTCCGATAGCCAAGCGTTTTGCGCGGCCGGGTATTGAGTCGGAGCGC
>JAYVYV010000331.1:0-3299 GCA_043783985.1 Acidobacteriota bacterium
GTTCAAATCCCGAAAAGCCGACATCAACATCTGGGGCCTGAGCCCCGCGGCGGAGGAGAGCGGCGTCTCCCGTCCGTCGCAGGGGATTCACCGCCGGTCGCCGGTCGGTGCCACCTACGACGCGTTCGACTCCGAGCGCTACGTCCTGACGTTCGAGAACAAGGCGTTCCGCGACATCGCCGCCAACGCGCCGTACGACGTCGTCGAGATCCTGACCAACAGCGCGACGTACGGCGGAGGGGGGATCTACGGCCTCTACAGCACGGTCGCGGCCGACAGCGTGTGGTCGTCGTACATCTTCGTGCACGAGTTCGGACATCACATCGCCGGGCTCGCCGACGAGTACTACACGTCGGACGTCGCGTATCTGCCCGCGGCGGATCGCGTGGAGCCGTGGGAGCCGAATGCGACGGCGCTGCTCGATCCGGCATCGCTGAAATGGAAGGATCTCGTGACGCCGGGCACGCGCGTGCCGACGCCGTGGCCCAAGGACGAGTTCGAGCGCTACACGAAGGAGGTTCAGCTGAAGCGCCGCGCGATCCGCGCCGCGAACAGACCGGAAGCCGACATGGACGCGCTGTTCCGCGACGAGGAGAAGCACGACACGACGCTGTTGAACGAAGGGGCGCACGCCGGCATCGTGGGCGCCTTCGAGGGAGCGAACTACGAAGCGCGCGGGTCGTACCGGCCGCAGGCCGACTGCATCATGTTCACCCGCGACAACGTCCCGTTCTGCCGGGTCTGCCGCCGCGCCATCGAGCAGATCCTCGACCTGTACAGCCGCACAGCAGGGCCTTGACGTGGCCTCGGGCATAAACCAGACTAAGCGCCCGAACGATATTTCTCAGGACTGGAAGGCGCATGATGAAAGACGATTTCGACAGCGGAATGGGAATCCCCGACGATGAACTGGCCGGCGAATCGGCTATATCCGAGGGGGACGCCCTGGGCGGCGCCGACGGCGACGTCGAACTCGAGGCAGCGGAGGGCGAGCCGGTCGGGTGCGCGTCCGGCGGGGCGCGCGCGATGTCATCGGGCGGCGCCAGCAAGCGGGCAGGCGCCCGCAAGGCGGCCCCGGCCAAGGCGAAGAAGGCCGTGAAGAAGGCCGCCAAGCCGGCCAAGAAGGCCGCCAAGGCGGCGAAAAAGAGCGCGCCGAAGAAGGCCGCGAAGAAGGCCCCCAAGAAGGCCGCGAAGAAGAGCGGCTCGAAGAAGAGTGCCAAGAAGAGCGCCAAGAACACCGGCGCCAAAAAAGGCAAAAAAAAGGGCGGCCGTCGCTAACCGATCGCCTTCGCGTCGCTATCCGTTTGGTCGTTGGTCGGCCGCGAACTGCCGGCTAACGACCAACGACCCATCCGCGCCGGCCGTTTCAGACGGCACAACGGTAACTCCCGATTCCGCAAGGAGGCAATCGTGGGTCGACAGCCATTCAGGATCAGCCTCGTCGCCGCGGCCATCGCGTTGGTGGCGATCTCCTCAACGGCCTTCGCCCAGAGCGCCGTCTCGGGACTGGTCAGAGACTCCGGCGGCGGCATTCTGCCGGGCGTTTCGGTGCAGGCGGCGAGCCCGGCGCTCATCGAGCGGACCCGCGAAGCGGTCACCGACGAACAGGGACGCTACACGATAGGCGATCTCCGGCCGGGCCTTTACAAAGTGACGTTCGCGCTCGCCGGCTTCACGACGCTGGTCCGGAACGGCATCGACTTGCCGTCCAACTTCACCGCGACGGTCAACGTGGAATTGAAAGTCGGAGCGCTCGAAGAGTCGGTCACCGTCACCGGCGGCGCGCCCATCGTCGACGTCCAGAGCGCGCAGCACACGGCCATCCTGAAGCGGGAGCTGATGGATGCGATCCCGACGGGCCGGACGTACGCCCAGCTGGGCGCGCTTGCGGTGGGCGTGAAGCCCAACGGACAGGCGGTCGGCGGGGCGCGAACCGCGACGCAACAGCGATTGCTGTTGCACGGCATGCCGGCCACCGACAACACGATCGACGTCGACGGCATGAAGATGAATTCGATGTACCTCGGCGGCGAAACGCAGCCGAACCACAACGATGCGATGACGCAGGAAGTCACGGTGCAGACCAGCTCGCCTGGCGCTGAAGTGTCCGCGGCGGGCGTCCACATCAACCTGATCCCGCGCGAGGGCGGCAACACCTTCAGTGGCTCGAGCTTCGTCGGGTACACGGGCAGCTCGTTTCAGGGCCGCAACCTCACGCCGGAACTTCAGCAGAAGGGGCTCCGGCAGGGCGACGCCGCTCAATACGTGTACGACGTGAACGTGTCGGCGGGCGGGGCGATCAAGCGAGACAAACTCTGGTTGTTCGGATCCTATCGGGACATTGCCAACGCCAACGTCATCGCCAACAGTTTTTATCCCGACGGCCGCCCCGGAGTCTACGATCAGCGCCTCTATCAAGGCACCGTGCGCCTGACGTCGCAGCTCACGCCCCGCAACAAGATCACGGCGTTCATGGATCGCCCGATCAAGAACGTGCCGCACGACTACGCGTCTGGCACGGACGTGCTCACCGCGGCCCGCCGCCGCACCGACGTGCTCTATTACACGACGGCGGTGAAGTGGACGTCGACGGTGACGAACAAACTGCTGCTCGAAGCGGGGTGGGGCGGGACCGTGAACGCCATCAACTTCATTTACCAGCCGAACGTGCGCAAGCCGCGCGGGTCCGACGCCTGGTACGCATCCGCTTCCCGACAGGACATCGTGCTGAACACGAGGACGACGGCGTCCGTGCCCGAACAGCACGACTACCCGTTCCTGTTCATGCTCGTGTCGTCCGCCTCGTACGTGACCGGATCGCACTCGTTCAAAACAGGCATGCAGTGGCGGTACGGTCCGTACTGGCGCGACTTCGATTCCAACGCGGACCTGGTCCAGCGGTACCGCTCGGGCGCACCGGATTCGGTCATCGTCTACAACACGCCGACGCATTCCCGCGAGCACCTGAATGCGGATCTGGGGTTCTACGTGCAGGATTCCTGGAAGCTCCGGCGTCTGACCTTGAACCCGGGAATCCGGTTCGAGTACTTCAGCGTGTCGATCGAGCCCAGGTCGATCGAGCCGGGCCGCTTCGTGGGCGCCCGCCAGTTTCCCGAGGTGCCGAACCTGCCGGAATGGTTCAACCTCGCGCCCCGGTTCGGCGCGGTGTACGACCTGACGGGCGATGCCAAGACCGCGCTCAAGTTCGGCGTGAACCGCTACAACAAGAACGACACCACCAATTTCACGCTGCGCTACAACCCCGCGCAGCTGCAGAGCGACACCCGCAACTGGAGCGA
>JAYVYV010000332.1:0-8586 GCA_043783985.1 Acidobacteriota bacterium
CACTGCCAGTCAGCGTATGCCATGGCGACTTTATGACGGGCGATTTAAATCAGGGCGGCGCGTCGGCGTGCCGGTCCCACCAGCGGGGAGCCCGCCCAGAGCCGCTCGATGCATCGTTGACTTCGCCATGCGGTTGACGCAGGATCCGCGCGTCACTTTTCCGTCACTGCACCGCTGGGAGGAATCGATGAGGAAACTGTCGACGATCATCACGCGCGCGCAGCACCCCGTCAGGCAGCTTCCGCGGCTGACGGGCTTTGACGTGGTGGAAGCCACCATCTACGACATGCAGACCGACGGCATCGGCGAGGCCATGGCGACCAACAACCTCGACGCGCTGCTCTTCCCGGGCAGCAGCTCGGCCGGCATCGCGGCCCGCGCGGGATTTCCCACCGTCATCATCCCGTACGGCTTCATCCCGAACGCGCCGGCTCCGGCATTCCCCGCCGGCTTCACCGCCAACGACCAGCCGTACGGCGTGGGCTTCACCGGCCTGGCGTGCAGCGAGCCGGCCTTGATCGAGATGGCCTACGCGCTCGAGCAGGCGACCAAGAAGCGCATTCCGCCGCCGAGCACGCCGTAGGGCGTGGCGCCGACGGAAGAAGACGCGGAGGGTGATCTGTCGATTCTGCACAAGGCCGACGCCGGTTTCATCCACGGACCCGCCCCGGGTCGTCGGACACATCGAGAAGGACGGATGAGGAAAAGACACGCACTGTTGTTCTGGGGCATGGCCGCGATGGCCGCGATTCCCGCCATGGTGTGGGCGCAGCGAGGGGAATATCCCATCACGGTCATCGCAACGGGCAAAGGCCCGTTCACATTTCCCGAGGGCTACCAGACGCCCTGGGACAAGATTCAGATTATGGTGACGGAAAAGATGTCGCCGAATCTCTTCGTTCTGCACGGTTCGCAAGGCCTTGATCCCGCGCACCCCGACGCGTCCGGCGGCAGGGCCATGGCGCTCTTCGGACCGGATGGCGTCCTGATGGTGGATACCGAGAACAGACAAGTGGCGGAACAGACGCTGAAAGCCGTCCGTTCATTCACCAGCGCGCCGATCAAGATCCTGGTCAACACGCACGTGCATTCCGACCATACCGGCGCGAACGCCTTCTTCGCCAGGCAGGGGGCGTTGATCTTCTCGCAGGAAAATCTCCAGAGCGAGATGCTGCGTCCGCCGCCGCGCGGCAACGGCCAGCCGGCCCCGGCGCCCGATATGGCGGGCGTTCCGGTGGGGATCTATCGCTACGACCCCGGCGCGGCAGGGCAGCCCGCCGTCACCTTCGTGATGAACGGCGAAACGGTGGACTTCATCCCGATGATGCCGTCCCACACCGCCGGCGACACGATCGTGCGCTTCCGCAAGGCCGACGCGATTTACATCGAAGATTTCTACCGCAACTTCGGCTATCCCTTCGCCGATCAGGCCAATGGCGGATCGATCAAGGGGATGCTCGATGCGGTCGACCTCATCGAGAAGCTGGCCGGCACCGACACGACCCTCATCCCCGGTCATGGCACGCTGATCAAGAAGCACGATCTCCTGGCCTATCGCGGCATGCTCGTGGACGTCCTGGCCAAAGTGAAAACGCGGCGCGACCAGGGCCAGTCGCTGACGGACGTGCTCGCCGCGAACCTCACGGCGCCGTACGACAAGGCGATCCAGGGCGACACGCAGCAAAGCAAGGATCGCTTCATCACCGAGGTGTACGACGAGGTGAAGGACTTTCCGCCTGTCGTGGACGGAAAGCGAACCATGCCGAAACATCCCTGACAACAGAGAGTGTGCTGGAGGGTCGCGATGGGTGTACTTCGCTCGGAGTCTGGCCGAAATGTGTTGGGCGCGCTGATGTCGATGGCGCTGTGCCTCGTCTCCGGGGCGCTGACGCATTCCGCGGCTCCAGCCACGCCGAACTGGAACGTGCCACCCACCCAGGATTTCCCGCTCGCGGGCGGCAGCTACTCGAACCAGCGGTACTCCGCGCTGAACCAGATCAATCGGTCGAATATCACGAAGCTGGGCGGGGTCTGGACGATGAAGGTCGAAGAACCGCGCCTGGGCGGAACGCTCGACGGCACGCCGGTCGTGGTCGATGGAGTGATGTACGTCACGACCGGCGCCAGAAACGTCTTGTCCATCGACGTGAAAACCGGCGACGTCAAATGGCGCTATCGCCCGGAATCGGCAGAGGGCAAGACCGGCGCGAACAAAGGCGTCGTCGTCGCCGACGGCAAGGTCGTGTTCGGCCGGCGCGACAATATGCTCATCGCGCTCGCCAGCACACGGGCCGCGTCGTCTGGCAAACGCCTACGACCACACAGCGGGCCGCATATTCTTCGGCGGCGCCCGTTTATTACGATGGGCTCATCTTCATTGGCGTCGCCGGCGGCGACGGCGCCGTCCGCGGTGAAGTCGCGGCCTATGATGTGAAAACAGGAAAGCAGGTCTGGAAGTTCAGCACGATCCCGGGACCAGGCGAACGTTTTTCCGACACCTGGGAAGCCGACGCACACCGATGGGGCGGCGGCGTGTGGAACCACGCAGCGCTCGATCCCGATCTCGGGATGATCTACGTCGGCGTGGGGAATGCCGGTCCCGATACGGACGGCCGGCTGCGCGGCGGAGACAACCTGTTCACGGCCTCAATCGTGGCGCTCGATCTCAGGACGGGCGCCTACAAGTGGCACTTCCAGGAAGTTCATCACGACGTGTGGGATTACGATGCCGCGTCGCCGCCGGTGCTGGCCGACGTCACCTATCGTGGCAGACCTCGTAAGGTCCTCATGCATCCGGGCAAGACCGGTTTTCTGTACATTCTCGACCGAACCAACGGCGTACCGCTGATCGGCGTCGAAGAAAAAGCCGTTCGGCAGGAACTGCGAATCAAGACCGCCAGAACGCAGCCGTTCCCCGTCGGCGATCGCTTCGTCCCGCTGTGTCCGGAACCGCTCGGTGCCTACGAACAAGGCTGCCTCTTCACGCCGTTCTGGGACAAGCCGGTCCTGATCTTTCCGGGCAGTTCGGGGGGCAATGCGTGGGCGCCGATGACATTCAGCCCACAGACCCACCTCGCGTATGTCCCGGCGAGTGTCATGAGCACGGTGTATACGTCCAAGTACGATGAGTTCCACGAGACTACAGGAACCTTCAAGAAGACTGGCGGGGGAGACGGGTTCGTTCGACCGCCTGGCGCACAGCGGTCCGGCACGCTGACGGCGATGGACCCGACGACCAACAAGATCGTCTGGCAAAAGCAGACCACGTACCCGATGGGCACAGGCAGTGGGCTCTTGAGCACTGCCGGCGGGCTGATCTTTCATGGCGAGTCCGACGGCAACCTGGTGGCTTACGATATACGCAACGGCGAGGAGTTGTGGAAATTCCAGACCGGGGCCGGCGCCAATGGACCGGTGTCGACGTTTGAAGCGGACGGCGAGCAGTATGTCGCGGTGATGTCGGGCGGTAACAACATCCTGCTCTCTCCGCGCGGCGACTTCCTCTGGACGTTCAAGCTGGGCGGCACGCTTCCACAAGCTCCCCCGGGACGGCAACCGCCCCTGATTCACCCGGGGCCGACGCCGCGACAGCCATAGACGCGCGTGACGCAACGCGGCCGCGCCTACCGCTCGCCGTGGCGAACCTCATCGCGCGTCTGCGGGACCTGGGGACGGAATGACGAAGACCTTGCCGAGGATACGATCGGTGGCTCGACGAACACTGTCGGTGTTCGTGCTCCTGGCCGCGCTCTCCCTGGTTCGCGCGTTCGCCGCGGGTTCCGGCACCAAGCCCGATGCCCATCCCGGCTTCGACGGCATCTGGAACTCCGCCACCGCCACTCCGCTCGAACGCCCGCTGAGGTTAAAGGACAAAGCCTTCTTCACGCCCGCAGAAGCGGCGGAGTGGGAACGGCAGATCGCTGAAAGCAATGAGGAGCCGGCGCCGCAGACCGCCTCGAAGCGCGTGGGCACCGGCACCTACAATACGTTCTTCCGCGAGTTCGGCTCCCGCACCGTCAAGACGCTCCGCACCTCCATCGTCACCGATCCTCCCGATGGCCGCATTCCGGCCCTCACGCCTGCGGCTGCAGACGCCAAGCGCCGCCGTGTCGAGGCGATGAAGAACGCCGCGAGCGCCCAGGATCTGGGTCTTCAGGATCAGTGTCTGGCGTTCCTCACCGCGGGGCCGCCGATGCTGCCGTATTCCTACAACAGCAACTATCAGATCCTGCAGACCAAGAATGCATTCGTCGTGCACGCCGAGATGATTCACGACGCCAGAATCATTCATCTGGACGGCCGTCCGCATCTTCCACCCGACATCGGACTGTGGCTGGGCGACTCGGTCGGTCACTGGGCAGGCGCCACGCTCGTGGTGGACACGACGAACTTCAACGACGCCGGCGGCTTCTACGGCGAGGCTGGCGGCAACTTCGGGTGGGATCGGAACCTTCACCTCGTCGAGCGGTTCAGTCTTCTGGACGCCGATACGCTGCTCTACCGGTTCGAGATCGACGACCCCACCGCCTTCACGCAACCCTGGAAGGGTGAGCTGACGATGGCGCGGTCGCCTGGACCCATCTACGAATACGCCTGCCACGAAGCCAACTACTCGTTGGCGAACCTGCTCAAGGGATTCCGCGCCAGCGAACCCCACCCAGCCGACGCGGCTGAGGGGGCCGCGTTTCTCAGGCCGCCACGAAGGTGAGCAGCGCGAGGCTGAAACCGCTGATCAATGCCGGACGCCGACCACCGCGTGTTTGACGGCTAACAACACGACCGCGCCCACAATCGCCACCCCCAGGCTCCAGAGATTGAAACCGGTGACGCCCGTGGATCCCATCGCGGCGAAGATCCATCCACCTACCACGCCGCCCACGATGCCGAGCACTATGTCGAGAAATACCCCCTCACCGCTCTTGTTGACGATCAAACTTCCAATCCATCCGGCAATGCCACCGAGCACGATCCATGCAAGTACAGACATTCGAGCCTCCGCGATAGTGGTCAGCAAACCCGCTGCCGACGCGGGAGCGAGTCTTGAACAGGAGACATGGATGAGCTTTCTCGATCAACTCGGGCCCCTTTTGCAGCAATATGCGGGCGGGCAGGCGGCGGCTACCGACGCCCAAGCCCACGCCCACTACGATCAAATCGCCGCTGCGGTCCCGCCGCACGAGCTGGCGCCCGCCATCGGCCCGGCGCTGACGACCTTGTCTCCGCACGACCTTCGTGAGCGTGTGGCGGCCAGCGCGGCGCAGATGAATGCGCCGCAGCGTGCATCCCTCGTGCAGACGATGCTGTCCGGGCTGGGTCCCAACGTGGCCAACGTCCTCGCGACGCTCGGCCTGAACCCGGCGTTAATCGACAATCCCGCGCAAGCGACGGGAGCCGACGCCGGCGCCCTGGCGGCGCACGTCCAACAGGAACGACCTGAAATCTTCAACAAGGCGATGGCCGTGTATGCGCAGCATCCCATGCTGGTCAAGATGCTCGGGGCGGTCGCCATTGCGAAGATCGCGCAACAATTGACGCAGCGCTGAACGCCGACATCTGCGACTCACCGCCGAGGCGCGGCATCCTGTCGATGACGCACCTCGGCTCGCCGTCGGATCGGCGGAGGCGAGAGGCAGGCATACCAGTCCATGTCTTTTTCCATGCATCGCGTGACCGCGCTTGTCGTGGCGTCGTGCTTCGCAGCCGGCCTGAATGTCTATGCGACGATCGCCACGCTCGGCGTGCTCGGGCGGCTGCATGCGATCGAGTTGCCCTCGGCGCTCGATGTGGTCACACACGGGTGGGTCATCGGCGTCAGCGTCGCGCTCTATGTCGTCGAATTCGTCGCCGACAAGATTCCCGCTATCGACCTCGTCTGGAACGCGCTGCAAACGTTCGTGCGCGTCCCGGTGGCCGCGGTGTTGGCGTACGCGGCGGCGGCCGATCTGTCCCCCGCGGAACAGCTGCTGACGGGATCGCTCGGCGGGTTCGTGGCGCTGGTCGCCCATGGCGGCAAGACGGCGACGCGTATGGCGGTCACGCCGTCGCCGGAGCCCTTTTCCAACATCGCGCTGAGCCTGGGTGAAGATGCCGTGGCGGTGCTCATCGTGTCGCTGGCCGGTCGCCATCCGTACTGGGCGGCGGGAATCGCCGTGGTGTTGATGGGCGTCATCTTCGTTCTGGCCAGAGCCGTGGTGCGCTCGGCTCGGGCCGTTTTCGGCGGGGCACGGCGACAGCTGGAATCGACGGTCGGCTGATTCGCCTTGTTCGGTTCACGCCCCGCCCTCGTGTCCGCGTCCTGGTAGAGCGTGTCTCGATTCTCGTTGGGGCGCACAGTCGTTTCATGAGAATTCTCCTCGGTCGAGAAGAAGCGCGTTACTCTTTAGCATTGTTCGGACGTGGCGCAGGAGATCGACGTGACGTCAGCCGATCGCGAGTTCGCCTTGAAGACGCTTGATGCCAGCCGGGTTGGGCGGCTATCAAGGGACACTATTTGCCACGGAAGTTCAGATGCGCCGAGGTCTGCGGCCATCGCATGGCCCCGAAGCTCCTTGGCGTCGTGATTCGCTGGAGAGGTTTAAGCTCATCGACGGTGCGCCGGAGTGAAAATGCCAACAGCTTGGATTCGTCAACACCTGTCGATGGCCTTGGGATTCCCCAGTCTGTGCATTGTCCTGGCGGGCTGCTCCTCGCCGAAGCCGACGTCTCCACCGCCTCGCGTGTCTGATTTGTGGGGAGACATGAAGCCCGTCGTGTCGGTCAAAGAGCTGATGCGCGACATGCTTGACCCGATCGCCGACAATGTTTTCGACTCCGTCAGCATCGTGGTTGACAAGAACGGCACCGTCGAGAAATCGCCGAAGACGGAGGAAGACTGGGACCGGATCCGAATTGGTGGGACCACGTTGGCCGAGGGCGCTTATCTGCTGAAGGTGCGGAGGCCGTTCGCGCCTTCCGGCGACCAGAACAACAGCACGGGTCCAGAGGCGGTTGAACTGTCGCCCGCGCAGATCCTCGCCAAGGTCCAGCGCGACCCGGTCGAATGGAATGCCAGGATCGAGGCGCTGCGAAACGTCGGACTCGAGGTGCTCGACATCGTCAAGCGTAAAGACGCCAAGGAACTGTGGGAAGCGAGCGACAATCTCGATACGGCTTGCGAAGCGTGTCACAGGAGCTATTGGTACCCGGGCGAAACGCGGGAGTTCTACGAGAGGATCGATCGTCGCTTACGCCAGCACGACCTCAAAGCGCCGCCCTCGGGGGGGGCGGCGAAATCGCGGGTCCGCCCCAGGTGAGGCGCCTGTTCCCTGGGATCTCGGGGTTCCCCCGAGGCGCCGGGGCGCTTATCTGATTGCTGCAACGGCAGATCGGACGCCGAGACGCGCCCGTCGGCCGCTCCGGAACGGCTGACCAAAGAACTTTAGGAAATGATCACTGTCCGCGCGCGATCTTGAGGCATAATCTGCCCAGCAGCCTGGAACGGTCTCCGTCGGGACGAGCGGCCTGAAACACGCGATCGCACAAAAAGGAGTGCCCACGATGCGTCAGTATTTTCTCGTTGGCCTGGTAGGCGTCAGCTTCATGCTCGCGATTGCGCCGGTGCGCGCCCATCACGCGTTCTCGTCGGAATTCGACGCCGATAAACCTGTGAAATTCGAAGGCAGCGTGACGAAGACCGAGTGGGTGAATCCCCACGCGTGGATTCATCTCGACGTCAAGACGCAGGACGGCAAAACCGAGGAATGGATGATCGAGGGCGGGACGCCGAACACGCTGATGCGCCGAGGTGTGTCGAGAGATACGCTCAAGATTGGCACACCGGTCGTCGTCACCGGCTACCAAGCGAAGGATGGCAGCAACCGGGCCAACGGACGCGACATCACCTATCCCGACGGTCGCAAGTTGTTCCTCGGTTCGACCGGAACCGGCGCTCCGTACGACGATAAGACCGAGCAGAAACCCAAGGAAACCGAGCAGAAACCCAAAGGCAAGTAGCGCGTCTATGATCCGCGCGGTGAGGGCGTGCCGGCCCTCACCCCCAGCCCGCGTCTATTTCAGGTTCTGGCAAGTGGTGGCGACGTACGTGAGCGCCTTCACCACCAGCGTGGACGGCCTCCCACCGGCCGCCGACGGCGTAATTGTCCCGCCGATCTCCAGCGTGTGTCCCACGTGAATCCGTAAGAGGTCCGCGTCCCCCTGAAGGCGGAACTGCGCGGGCGGTGTGGCGCGGGAGTCCGCGATCACAAACGTCTCCGACCCGCCTGCACTCTCGCGGCTGACACACCCGATGACAATGAAGTTGTCGCCGCCCGGCGAAACGCTCCCCGGGTCCAGCTGAGTCCCGGACGGCAGGCCCGGGACTTTGGACTGACCGGCCGGAACGCCGGTCAGCATCAGTGTCCAGACGATCGCGCCGATCACCGTCGGTACGCGCGTTTCCATGATCTCTCCAGGGAGGCGGGCTGGGCCGACTCAGTTCGACGGCTGCTTCCGCAGGTGTCCGTACATCAGTTCTTCGGCGAATTCGACGCACTTGTATTCCATCAGGCGCGCGTTTTTCTCGGCATGCCGGTAGAGCGGCATCGAGAT
>JAYVYV010000333.1:0-8552 GCA_043783985.1 Acidobacteriota bacterium
GCTCGTGTCGTACTTGTGGTTGTACTGGTAGAAGCCGACGAACTTGTTCGACTGCGACATCTGATACGAGACTTTTTCGGTATGAAACCACGACAGTTCTTTGGCGACGGCGGGTGTTTTGCCATCCGGCATGAAGGTGTTCAGCGGCAGCTTGTCATCAATCTGGCGGCGCACCGCCGTGTAGAACCAGAGTTTGTCCTTGATGATGCGGCCGCCGAGGTCGGCGCTCGCGCTGTAGCGGTTGCTGATGCCGGCGCCCGACTTGATGCCAAGCGATCGCAGCGTGTCGTCGATGTTGTTGCTCTGATACTTGTCCGGCGTCTTGTTGAACGACGAGGTGCTGTGGAAGCTGTTGCCGCCCGACTTCACCAGCGCGTTCAGATTGACGCCGCGGCTGGGCACTTCCGCACTGTTGCCGATCGTCCGGACGGCGGCCTCTTCGAGGGTCGTATAGTCCCAGTAGTTCGCCTGGCCGCTGGAGGCCTGGAGGCTGCTCGTCTGCACGCCTTCGAGCGTGGAATACGCTTCGCCGGCCTGGCCGAAGACACGGTAGGTCGGCACCTGATTCAGGCTGCTCCCGCCAACGTCTCTCAGCGTGCGCACGCCCGGAGCCTGGGCCAGCAGGCTGACGATGCCGTTGCGGCTCGTGGGCAGCAGCTCGATCGTCTCGCGCGTGAACTGCGTCGTCGCCGTGGTCGACGTCGTGTCGACGACCGGCGACGCGCCGGAGACGGTCACTGTTTCCTCGAGCGCGCCGACTTTCAGCTTCGCGTCGAGCTTGGCCGAGAACCCGACCGTGAGCCTGATGTTTTCCTGCCTCGATGACTGAAAGCCCGACAACGTATAGGTCACGGTGTAGGTGCCGATCGGCAGCGACGCGATGCGGTACTCCCCGCGCTCGTTGCTGATGGCGACCACGGTCTTGACCTGGAGGGCTGGGCTGGCCGCGGTGACTGTCACGCCGGGCAGCACGGCGCCGCTCTCGTCGACGATGACGCCGATGATGCTCGCGTCCTGCTGGGCCAAAGCTCCCGGAGACTGCGCGACAACGAAGGTGACAATCGCCAGGAACAGGCCGAGACTTCGTGTCATCTGTCTTCTCCGCCGTGGCTGTGACTGTGGAGACCTTATGCACGGCTATTCGGTAAGTCAAGGACAGATAGGGGTCCTCGCGCGCGCCGCCGGAAATCGCATTCAAGACGATGGATCTCCTTGACAACGCCTGGCTCGAAGCACACGATCCGCTTGGACTCCTTCGGTACGTCTTCGGCGTTCCCGTGCGGAATTCGAAATGTTTGTGGAGGTTGTGATGGCGACGACTTGGAACGCGTGCGCGGCGGCGATCAGCACAGCGCTCGTGCTCGCGGGAGCGCCGGCCGCATCCGGCCAGACCGCCGCGAAACCCGCCGTCCCGCCACCTGTCACCTTCGCGAAAGATGTGGCGCCGATTTTCCAGGAGCACTGCCAGTCGTGTCACCGGTTCGGCTCGATCGCGCCGATGTCGCTGATGACGTATCAGGAGGCCCGGCCGTGGGCGCGCTCGATCCGCGCGAAGGTCGTCGATCGCGAGATGCCGCCGTGGCACATCGATCGCAACGTGGGGATCACCAAGTTCAAGGACGATCCGTCGTTGACCGATGCTCAGGTGAAGACGATCGCGAAATGGGTCGATGACGGTGCGCCGCTGGGCAACCCGGCCGATCTCCCCAAGCCCCGCCAGTTCGCCGACGACCTGACGTGGTTCATCGGCAAACCCGACATCATCGTCAAGATGGACAAACCGTATCTCCTTCCGAAGGCGGGGCCGGACAACATCGTCGACGTGCTGATCGATCCCGGATTCAAGGAAGACATGTACGTCGTGGCCATCGAGAGCAAGCCCGTGGACGCCCAGAGCTTCAAGGTGGTCCACCATTTCACGACCAACCTCGTGGAGGATCCGGAAGAGGATCCGGTCGGCTTGTTCCTCAACGAGTACGCGCTCGGGAAGAACGGCGACATCTTCCCGCCCAACTCGGGCCGCCTGATCAAGGCGGGAACGAAGATCAACTTCAACCTGCACCTCAACCCGCGCGGCGAAACGACCGAGGTCGCGGTTCAGATCGGCCTCAAGCTCCTCCCGAAAGGGCAGGTGCCCAAGTACGTCGCGTTCACCCAGCACATGGGCGATGTGGCCGAGCTCGACATTCCGGCCGGCGCGATCGCGCGTCATGACGGCTATTTCCGCCTGCCCCAGCCCGCGCTGATCTCGTCGTTCCAGCCGCACATGCACAACCGCGGCAAGGCGCAGTGCATGGAAGTGATCTACCCGGACGTCCGCGCGGACTCCGCCCGCCCGGGTCCCTCGCGGGTCGAGACCCTCAGCTGCGTGAGCGCGTACCAGTTCGGCTGGCACATCACCTACCCCTACGCGGATGACGTGGCGCCGCTGCTGCCGGCGGGAACGATCATTCACATCACGTCGTGGCACGACAACACCGCGGCGAACCGGTACAACCCGAACCCGAAGAACTGGGTCGGCGGGGGAGCGCGGTCGATCGACGAGATGAGCTTCGCCTGGGTGACGCTCACCTATCTCGAGGACGCCGACTATCAGGAGCGCGTGAAAGCGCGGGCCTCGCTGAACACGACCACGACCCAGCAGCCGCAGTAGGCGAGGCCATCATGGGTACACATCTGCGCTGGCTGACGTCAGTCGTGGCTGGCGGCGTGCTGCTCGCGTCCACGCACGCCGGGGCCGTGGGCCAGGCTCCAGCCCCTGCGGCTCAGCCGCGGCCGTTTCCGACTGAAGTCAGCAACAACAAGTTCAACGCCGGGCAGAGCGTAGTGCCCTACTTCGAGGGATGGATCAGAAATCCGGACGGGACCTTCGATTTGGTGTTCGGCTACTTCAACCGGAACTGGCAGGAAGAGCTCGTCATCGCTCCGGGGCCGGACAACAAGTTCGAACCGGGCAACCCCGACGGCGGTCAGCCGACGTATTTCCTGCCGCGACGCCAGCGATGGGTCGTCCGTTATCGCGTGCCTGCCGACTTCGGGAAGAAGACGGTGACGTGGTCGATCACCGCGAACGGCCGCACCGAAAAAGCCTACGGCGATCTGATTCCGGCTGAGGAACTCACCGAGCGCGTCCTCATGACCAACGGGAACTTCAATCCTGGCGAGGGCGATCCGAATCAGCCGCCTTCCATCACGTTGGCCCCGCCGCAGAACGTGGTAGCTGGCGTGCCGGTGACGATCACCGCATCGGTGACAGACGATGGCTTGCCGAAACCGAGGCCGGTGGCGCCGCCGACCCCGCCCGTGCCGCCGACTGCGGGCGGCCGCGGAGTCACCGCACAGGTGAACTCATCCGGTCCGGCGCGTCCCCGAGGACTCCGCGTGACATGGATGCCGTATCGGGGACCCGGCAAGGTGACGTTTGGAACCTCCGGGTCCACGCCGGTCGTGAGCGGTCAGGCTTCGACGAGTGCGACCTTCGCCGTACCCGGCACGTACATCCTGCGGGCGACTGCGAACGACGGCCAGCTCTCGAAGTTCGTCGACGTCACGGTGACGGTCAAGCCAGGAGCGTCGACGCAGAATCAGTAGGCATTCGCGCGTGTCCGCAGATCGTGCTCTCGCGCGGTCTTACCCTTCCGGCGATGTTCGGATCCGTCGCAGTTAATCCGCCACGTTATTCCGAAGCGGCAGCGGCTCTTGGGCCGCTTTCAGGCTAACGCCTGCGATCACCAGCGGCGGCCCGCAACCGGCGTCTCGAATTTTCTGAATCGTGTCGTTGCCGCCGTCTGGTGACAGCCGCGGTCAGCATCTGGGTCGTTGCCAAATTCCGGACAGATCCGGCCTTCCCTCCAGCGTTCTCGGCACAGGCGCTGTAAGGTTTGGTTTGCCGTCGGCAGTTCGCGGAGTTCGAGCCAAGGAGACCTTCAGCCATTGCGCGAAAACGGATCCCACCACCACGAATACGACGCGATTCCAGCCGCGATTGACCGTCGCAATCGTGGCCAGCTTCATTCGGTTGTTCGACGGCGGGTTCGCCCCTACTTCTGCGGTGGCGCTGCTGGCAGGTCCGAGTTGAAAATATCCACCGCAAGAAGCCACCTTCCGTCCGGCTGTCGACGGCGGACCTCGACATACTTGCCGGAGTCCTTGACCGGCCCAGACCCTCCAGGCGGCACAAACGTCATCGTGTAGGCCCCCCAGACGTACGCAAGGTCATCGCGGCCGTCCACCTTCACATTGCTGGGCGTGAAGGCCGTGAGCGACGGGAACTTCTCGAACCATGCCCGGATCGCCGATCGACCCTTGACTGCGGGCTCATTCGGCGGACCGAGAACCGCGTCGTCGAGATAGAGCGCCGCGAGCGTCGCCCAGTCCTTGGCGAGAGCCGCCTTGACGAAGGTCTGTGTGACCTCGTTGATCTTGCTCACGTCCGCCTGCGACAGTCCCTTCCCGGCCTGTGCCTCGGAAGGCGACGGCAGCAACAACACGCACGTCGCGACAGCAATCGCATGCACGATCCTCATGCTCACCTCCATCTGAGAAGCAGACACACCACCCACCTGGTGCAACGCGTGTCAGGTCTCTGGAACCGACGACTTCGCATCCGTTACACGTCCTTTACGCGGATCATCAACTTGCCGGTGTTTGTTCCGGTGTAGAGCTTCTTGAGCGTTTGAAGCGCGCTCTCTAGGCCGTCAACGACTTCGGTGCGAACCTTGATCTTGCCTTCGGCCATCCATTGACTGAGCGCAGCGATGGCTTCCGGGTACCGCTCCGCAAAGTCCAGCACGATGAAGCCTTGCACACGCAGGCGCCTCATGAGGATCATCGAATAGTTATACGGCCCTGGTACAGGTTCGATAGCGTTGTACTGAGAGATCAGCCCACAGGTCGGAACACGACCCTTGAAGTTCATCAACTTGAGGCACGCATCGAGGGTCGCACCCCCGACGTTATCGAAGTAGACGTCGATGCCGTCCGGACACGCTGCAGCGAGCGCCGTGGGAACGTCTTCGGTCCTGTAATTGATTGCTGCATCGAAGCCCAGCTCGTCCTCGATCCAGGCGCATTTTTCGCTGGTTCCGGCGAGCCCCACAACACGGCACCCCTTGATCTTCGCGATCTGCCCGACGATCGAGCCCACGGCGCCCCCGGCGGCCGAAACCACGACGGTTTCGCCTGCTTTGGGGTTCCCGAAATCAAGCAGCCCAAAATAGGCCGTAGGGCCGACAACGGCGAACGTGCTGAACGCGTCGACAACCCGAACCGGACCGGTATCACCCATCGGATTCACGGTTTCGGGAGTGCCGAGCTGATAGTCCGCCCATATACCGAGACCGCTCACGATCTGGCCTTCCGCATAGTTCGGATGTTTGGATTTGACTACCGTGCCGCAGACCATCCCCCGCATCGGCGCGTCGAGTTCCACCGGCGGCATGTATTGATCGATATCGCTCATCCAGATCCGGTTGGTCGGGTCCAGTGACAAGTAATTCAGACGGAACAGACACTCGCCGTCGCCCGGTTCTGGAATGGTTTCCTGTTCGAGACTGAGAACATCGTCCTTGATGTCGCCGATGGGCCGCTTGCGAAGTCGCCAGACGCGATTCAATTCAGACACGATCGTCCTCCTCCATGAACAGGACTTGATGGCCTAACGCCCCGCGTTTCAGCCGCGGCGGCTCATGATGGCATCGGCGTAAACACCAAGACGGCCGGATGGCAAGTCAGGGAGCTGTCGCGACTGCCGGGGAAAAAGACAGTGTTCCGGCGAGCGTCTTGCGAACCGGGCACGTCTGGGCGATGCCGAGCAGCTTGCTCTTCTGCTCCGACGTAAGTGGTCCGTCAATGGCGATCTCATACTCGAACACCGCCTCACCAGGATGGTCTCGCTTGAGCTCGACGGTGGCGCTGACGTGCTCCAGAGGAAGCTGATGGGTGTTGGCGTACATCCGCAGCCACATGTTCATGCACGAAGCGAGTGCGGCCTCCAAGAGTTCGTGGGGACGGAACCCGGCCCCTTGGCCGCCCTTGTCAGGCGTGTTGTCCGAGGACCCTATGTGCTGCCCGTTCGTGAATGACGTCAGGTAGGGCGTGTCGGCGCTCTCAGCTCTAATCATTTCCCATTCCTCTCAGGTGTCCGTCGAACGCCTCGCACTGAGTCTTTGGCGCGCCTGCGCCCAACCGGCGCCGTCCGCTCAGTGCGGGTGAGACAGTTTGTGGATTTAGATCATTGGCGCCGGTCAAATCCAGGGCACCAGTTTTCGGCCGGAGCCTACAGCGTTTGATTCACTGACGCTCGAATACCCAGAAATTGTCTTGGTCCCGACCACAACCGCGTCTCCCGTGATGGCAGGAACGCGAAACATCAGTGCGCGTGCCGCGAGCGCGGCATCGCGCGAGCGCAACTGGGTGGCCGGGACACCGTCTGTTCCGAAAGACGACGTGTCCCGCCACATCTCGCGAACGTTACTGCGGCTGCACTCCGTGTCCGGTCGCGGTCTGCCTCTGCGTGGCTTTCCGTTCTTCCACGAGCTGCTTGAACTCCGCATCGTCGAGGTAGACGACGTTGAGCCAGAGCTGGAGCATGTCGTCCACGCTGCGCTCGCCGTAGCCTGCCCACATGCTCGGGTCCGGGTTGCGTTTGTTCGCCGCCGTGTTGTCGTGGATGCCGATGATGTGGAGCACCGTGCCCGCTGGCAGCAGCGGCGCCACGTCGTCCGAGTAGAGATACGCGACGTGCCAGTTGAAGTCGAAATGATCGACCGAGCTCAGCACCGTGACGGTGTTGTCGAGATTGATCGCCTCGAGCGTCAGCCCCTTGCCGCGCATGTGCATGTGCGGCTGGAACGCGTCGATGCGCGCCGCCTTCGGCAGCCGGAAGTAGCCGTCGTGACGGGTGACCGTGTTCGGCGCGATTTCGAGCTCGTCGTTCGGGATGTTGCGGAACGAGATCGACTTGACTTCGTGCTTCGGCACGAAGCCCTTCGGATAGAATCTGAACGCCATCTCCGTCGTGTCGGTCGATTCCTCGCCGTTGGCGAAGTAGTGCATGTCGAACCGCAGGCGCGACCCCTTCTTGAGCAGGCGCCCCGTGCTCTCGTTGAACGTGTCGCCGTACTTGCCGACCGCGTACTCGTGGAGGTTGACGCCGGTTTCCGGCGTTCCCGGAGGGGCGTCGGGCTCGATGACGTACATCACGACGTGATGCACGATGCGCCGGTTGCCCGGGCGAATCTCCATCGCCTTGATGTAGCGATCCTCCGTGATGGGGATCTCCGCGAAATAGTCGATCCACCAGTCCGGGCCCTTTTTGTACATCGTGTGCGTGCCGTTCATCGGCACGATGAGATCGGGCTTGCCGATGTGCCACGCGTCCTCCGGGGCGAACGTGCGCGCGGGCGGCATGTCCGCGGGATTCCCCTGCGGCGCACCCCCGTCGATCCACTTCGTGATCGTGGCGATTTCGCCGTCGTTCAGCGAGATGTCGTTCTTGTATTTCCGGATGCCCACCGTCTTGTCGAGGTGCCACGGCGGCATCTCGCGGTTCTGCACGCGCGTTTTGATCGAGCGCGCCCAGGGACGCGCGTCCTCGTAGGTGATGAGCGGCATGGGCGCGCCGGCGCCGGCATGATGGCAGTTCTGACACTTGGCCTGGAAGATCGGCGCGACGTCTTTCGAGAACGTGACAGGCGTGTCGGCGGCCTGCGCTCGCGCGATCGGGAGAGTCACAAGGATCGTCAGCGGCGCGACAAACAGCGCACGCTGCAAGCGACCCGTTTTCATGCTCGTCATACTGCCTCCTGCTCCCATTACCGGCCGCCTGCTGTCGAGTCGCCAGCGGCGACGATCACCTTGACCTGAACGTTCGTCCAGCAGCAGTGGTATCCGAAGTTCCCCGCCAACTCGCCGGACCCGTCGTCCACGACCGCCTGGAGCACATACTCGCCAGGTTCGCCGAAGGTGGCCGTCACGCCGGCCTTGCCGTCCACCAGCGGCTGCTTGATCCGGCTGAAGGTGACGGCGCCGGGGCCGCGATATTTTTCCCACTCCACGGTCATGCCGACGGCCTTCCCTTGTCGGACCGGCAGACCGTCGTCGGTCGCCGAAATATTCAGCGTGGCCGACCCGGATCGCGGGACCGAGGTGCTCGCGGGTCCGACCGTCACCACAGGCGGCGTGTTCGAGTTGATGTTCTGACTGTTGCCGCCGCGGGTCGTGCGGTTCCGGTCGATTTGCCAGACACGGTTCAGGGTGCCGATGATCGGCTCGGCCTTGCCGCGAACGGTCAGCGTCCAGGTGAGCTTGTTGGTGTCGCCGAAGTCTTTCGGCACGATGACCCGGAACACGTCCTTGTGGCGCCGCGTGTCGAAGTGCGTCGGCTGGCCGCGGTCGATGCCGCCCGGCTCGAACGTGTTGTCGGGACCGACGGGGAGGTCGAGCTCCTCCTCGAAGTTCCGGTTCATGTAGCCGAACCACATGTTGTAGCTGCCGTCGGGGTTGATGTCGAACCCTTCGTACACCGCAGCGACACCCTGGCCCGACCAGTG
>JAYVYV010000334.1:0-3278 GCA_043783985.1 Acidobacteriota bacterium
CCGCGGACGCGCAAGACGTACGTGTCGCGCTTGCCGACGAAATCCTCCGGCACGGCGAAGGTTTCGTTCGAGGCGATGGCTTCGATCGGGAGGCCGGCGGCGACGTAGCCGAGCAGCGGGAGCTCGACCGCGCGTCCGCCGGTGCGGGTCGGCACCATCTCGACCGATCGGCTGCGGTTCCAGGCGCGTTTGATGAAGCCTTTCTCCTGCAGGTTCGTCAGGTGCTTGTGCACCGTGGCGAGCGAAGAGAGGCCGAAGCGCCGGCCGATTTCCTCGAGACTCGGGGCGTAGCCGTGCTGCGCGATGAACTCGTTCAGGTAGTCCAGGATCTCGCGCTGACGTTTCGTGAGAGGAAGCATGGGTGCCCTCGCTCGGCTGAAGCCTTCGCGCTCCAGGCGAAAGCAATATACGCAAAGATAAGGCGAAGGTCAAGGCGCCCGGAATCCGTTGGCGGGGGTCTGCCCCCCATCCGCACCAGCAGATCAACCGCGAATGGGGAGCGAACTGGTGATTAAGCCGTGCGGGGCGGGCGCTGCCCGGCTCGCGTCTTGGGCAACATCCTCTCGGTGTCGAGCGCCTGCAGAATCTCGGACAGGTACGCCAGCGTTTCGCGCCGCTCTTCGCCCAGGACGTACATCTCGTACAGCACGGCCTTGAAGGTGGCGATCAACGCCTGCAGCGTGTCGCTTTGCAGCGCTTCCTCCCCGGCGCCCAGGCGAGCGATCACCTGGAAGAGCGTCGGCGCGATCGACGGATGTTTTTCGCCCAGCTGCTCGATCGCCGCGTGGAAGTCGTCGGTGTCGGTCAGGTGCTCCAGTTCGAAGGTTTTCCGGATCGCCTGACGGACGCACGAGCTCCCGCCGACGGCGAACGACATGCTCGCGCAGCCGTCGGCTTCCTCGATCAGGCGGCGGACCGCTTCCGGAATGCGGCGGTCCACCACGAGGAAACGGGGCGCGGGGACCGGATCGTTGTCGATGAGCGGTTGGGGCATGGCGTTGGAACGAAAGAACGCTACAAAAGCGCTGCCGCGCCGGATCGCTCCGTTTCCTGCACTTTGCGAGCCTCGCCACGCGCTCAGTTTCAGAAGCCGCAGGCGGCAGACGAAACCGTCAGCCGTCCGTTCACGATCGTGGCTCGGACGTCGGCCGTGGACGCGCGTCCAACCCGCGACCGGAACTGTGCGCCCTCCGCTTTTCCAACGCGGTAAGATTCGGCCAGTGCGCATCCCGTTTTCAGTTCCTGCGCCGGGCACACGCCGCTTCGACGTTGCGGGATTCGGGCTCAACAGCGTCGATCTCGTGGCGGTCGTGGCCGAATATCCGGTCTCGAACACCAAACAGCGGCTGCAGCGTTTTGCCCGGCTGCCCGGCGGTCAGATTGGAACCGCCATGGCGACGTGCGCGACGCTTGGATGGCGCTCGCGGTATATCGGCAGCTTCGGCGACGACGACCTTGGCGCGGTGTCGCGGGAGAGCCTGACGTCTCTGGGCGTCGACATCAGCGCGGCCCGGACGGTGGTGGGCGCGACGAACCAGTTCGCCGTCATCCTCGTCGACGCGCGGTCCGGCGAGCGGACGGTGCTCTGGGATCGGCACCCCGCGCTGAACATGGAGCCCGACGATGTGCCCAGGGACGCGGTCGCGTCGGGACGCCTGCTGATCGTGGACTGTCATCAGACGGCCGCGGCCGCGCGCGCCGCGCGATACGCACGCGAGGCCGGGATCCCGACCATCATCGACGTCGAGAAGGTCCGCCCCGGGATCGCCGATCTGCTGCAGCACATCGACGCCATCATCGCCGCCGAGGAGTTCCCGGCGCTGCTCACCGGCCACGAGGATCTGGGCCGCGCGCTCGAAGTGATGGGGCGCGATTCCGGCGCGTCGGTCGTCTGCGTGACCCTTGGCGCACGGGGCAGTCTGGCCTGGTGCAACGGGCGCGAGATTCGCACACCGCCGTTCCAGGTGGATTGCGTCGACAGCACGGGCGCCGGCGACGTCTTTCGGGGGGCCTTCGCCGCCGGCTGTCTGGCGATGCCGGACGGCGACCTGGAAGACGTCCTGCGGTACGCCAACGCCGCCGCGGCGCTCAACTGCCGGGCCCTCGGCTCCCGCGGGGCGCTGCCGACGGCGGGTGAGGTCGAGCAGCTCGTGTTCGACCGTCCTTGCACATCGTAATTGGTCTCTTGTTACTTTTCCGCCTGTGGCCGGTCTAACCCTCGTGAAGCAGACCGATGGCCTCAACGATGGCGTGGACGCTCCCGGGTTCCTGTCAGACGGCCGATACGGCCGCGCCGGTCACGCCTGCGCCGATGCCGGACGCTGACTCCCGTCCTGTCGCCGACCTGGACGAGCGGGGACTGGTCGAGGCCTGCCTGGTGCAGCGGGCCGGCGCCTTCGACCTGATCGTCGAGCGTCACCGGCGCGCGGTCTACCAGCTCTGTTATCGTTTCGTCGGCAACCACGAGGACGCGAGCGACCTGTCGCAGGACGTGTTCCTGCGCGCCTTCCGCGGGCTGCGCAGCTTCCGCGGCCAGTCGACGCTGGCGACATGGCTCTACCGCATCGGCGTCAACGTCTGCCTGAACCGGGTCGGCGCGAAGACCACCCTGGGCAAGCTGACCGAACCGATCGAGGAGAAGCAGTTCGTCGACGTGTACGCCGAGTCGCCGTCGGAGCGGCTGCTGACGCACGAGCGCGCGGCGCGCGTGCGGGCGGCCATCGCCCAGCTGCCGCGCCGGCAGCGCGCGACGCTGATTCTGCGGACGTACCACGAGATGTCGCATCAGGAAATCGCCGACGTGCTCGGCAGCTCGGTCGGCGCGGTGAAGGCGAACTTCTTTCACGCGCTCGGAAATCTGAAGAAACGGCTTGCCGAAGGCGTATAGCGAGGCGGTCCGGCCATGCATGTGAACACCGAAGCGCTCATCGACATCGCGGAAGGGACACGGCCCGAGAGCGCCGCGCCGCATCTCGCCTCGTGCCAACGGTGCCGCGCGCAGCTGCGCGACCTGCGCGCGATGATGTCGGCCGCGCGGGAAGTGGACGTGCCCGATCCGTCGCCGCTCTTCTGGGATCATCTGTCGTCGCGCGTGCGGGACGCGGTGGCGGCCGACGCCGTGCCGCGGCGCTCGTGGCTCGATGTTGCGACGTGGCGACGCGTGTCGATGTCCGGCTGGGGCCTCGCGGCCGCAACGATCGTCCTCTCGGTCGTGTTGAGCTCGCGGTTGATGGCGCCCCAGCCGCCGCCCGGCATCGACGCACGGAGCGCACATCCGC
>JAYVYV010000335.1:0-3277 GCA_043783985.1 Acidobacteriota bacterium
GCGGCACGGGCGCTGCGCGCCGCCAGACGGTCCGGCTGACGCGGGCACTACCGCAGATCGCGCATGTGATGCGGGCGGGTGGCGTTTCAGCAGGTTCGCAAAGACACCGCGCGTCTTGAACGAGCTGGCGTGCTGCAGATGTTCGAGCTTGAGCGTGAGTGCGAACGCGGCAGGCCGAAGTAGGCGCCGCTCACGGTGACGATGGACGTCCGCCGGCTGTGCGGCGCGACGCGGGGTAGACGCGTTCGATGTCGGACCGGGTGACGCGAGGGGCATGGCAGGCGATTCTACCGTCGGTGAAACCGGCATTGTACCCGCTAATCAGGCGTCCTCGCACAGGTGGTGAATCGGCGCCGCCGATTGACTCTTTCAGTGCCGAGCTCAGGAATGGAAACGAGGCCGTACCGCGACCGACGCGTCGCGGCACAGCCTCCTCCTTGTCCTGCCGGCGAAAGCCAACGGGGTTCGATCACCCCCTGCACTCAGTCACGAGGCTCTCGACAACGGATTTGACCACGCCGTCGCGGGTGACATTGATACGAATGGTCGCCTTGATGTCCCAGTTGTCGAGGCTGCCCGGACCGTTCAAGCGGAATTTATCGGTGACGCTCGAATCGCCCTCGATCAGACCCGCGGGTATCTTGAAACCTAGCTTGAAGGACTCGGAGAACTTGTAGTTGAACAACGTGAGTAGCCCAACGCCCGTGCCCTTGGTGAGCGAGAAGATCTTGATGCTGATTCCGCCGTCCACGTCGGCGTGTAACGTGAGCGCGAGGTTGGTGTTGGCCGAGATATCGACCGATTCGTTCGTGCAGGGATCGACGACTGTCGACACGAACGGCATATCGTGGAAAACGAGTCTGTCGTTGGCGGCCTGTGCCGCCGCCGTGTTCGGCAACGCCAGAAGTCCGATGGTGAAGAGGACCGCGATGAGTGAGCCGCCGACTTTCGTTCTGATCATGACCACATCCCTTGATGGCTCGAAACCATCGTCTTGGCGCGAGCGCGCCCCCTGTTGAACCGTGAAACCCATTGCGTCTTGTCGCGCGTGTCGTTGGTGACTGACAACGGAGCACAGATGGGGCCAAGCTGGACGATTGTTGAAAATTACGAGAATTGAAGGCGTTTTCGCGAAACGTAACGAAAATGGTGTTGTTTCTAGCAATAAATCATACGTCAGGCAGACTTAATTTTATGGATCACTCATAAATCAAACGGTTCTCTGAATTCCGCAGCGCGGGAACTGTTCGAGCGTCGCCCGCCTGCTGAACCGCGCGCGATCGCCCCTCGGACGCAACAACGCCCGTTATGGCGCCAGATCGCGCCGGTGGTGCTCGCCGGCCTCGACGACCTGCCCGGTGGCCAGCGCCCTCACCGCGCACCAGCCGAGCCCTGCCATATACGTCGGGTTCATGCCCGCCTCCGTGTCGCATGGCGGAGAGACACGCGATGATCGTGGGCTCGGCACCGGCCAGCGGCGGTCCGGGGCCAATATGCCGCCGTTTTCCCGCATGTTCGTGGTGATGGCGGGCAGGCCCACCGTAGCAAGCTCCTTGCATGAGATTGGGACATGGCCACCACGACCGCGACCACGCCGTTCGTCATGCGACTCATCGGCGCGCTGGCGCTCGACCCCGTGACCTACGAGGAAGTCGAAGCGGATCGCTCGGCAACAGGCCAGGCGATGCTCGTGGTCGTCCTATCCAGTGTGGGCGCCGGCATCGGCGCCCGCGGCCTGGGCAGCGGTTCGCCCCGGAGCATGGTGTTCATCAGCGCCGTGTCGCTGCTGGCGTGGGCGGCCTGGGCGCTGCTGACGTATCAAATCGGGGTCAGGCTGCTCCCCGAGCCGGACACGCGTTCCGACGTCGGCGAGCTGCTGCGGACGATTGGCTTTGCGTCGGCGCCCGGGATGCTGCGTATCTTCGGCATCGTGCCGGGCGCGGCGATCGCGGCGTTCGCGATCACGGCCGTCTGGATGCTCGTCGCGATGATTGTGGCGGTTCGTCAGGCGCTGGACTACAAGAGCACTGCCCGCGCCGTCGCGGTGTGCGGCCTGGGGTGGGCGTTGGCCATCGCCATCGCCGTAGGCCTCGGGTTGGTCTTCGGTCCAACGGTGTCATAGACTAAAGGGCAGATGAAGCGGATTCTTCTGGTCGTGCTGAGCGCAGCGCTGGCGACGGCCGGGTGCGCCGACCCCGCCGCGCCCCTCACGCCCACGCCGGCGCTGCCGACAATCGCCGAGACGTTCAGCGACACGCTGCTGGTCGGCGGCGTGAACAAGCATGACTTCACGGTCAACGCGCTCGGCGGTGTGAAGGTCACGTTAAGCAGCGTCGAACCAAGCGCCACCGTCGGCCTCGGCATCGGCACGCCGAGTCTCGGGAGCTGCAGCGTCATCGATCACGTCAATACGGTTGCCGGCAAGGCCGTGGTGTTGTCCGGCACGGCCACCGTTCCCGGGTTGTACTGCGTGACGATTTTCGACATCGTGGGCGCCGACGGTGTCGGCAAACTCGTCGAGCCCGCTGTGTACACCATCAACGTGCTGCACTCGTGAGCTCCGCCGCGGAATTGACCAGCCTCGCAGCCTCGCACGACATCATCAGCATCGGCATGCTCGCCGACGATCTGCGCCGTGAGCGCCACGGCGCGAAGACGACGTTCGTGCGCGTGGCGACGACCGGGGCCGACGCCGGGGGGCCGATCGTGCGTCCGCCTTCCGCCGGCGAGCTGCGCATCGTCGGGCTGCCGGCCACGCGCGCGGCCGCGGTCGAACGCGTGCGCGACGTGGCGGCGGCGGCGGCAGGCGCGGCGGTCACTGGATTTTCCCTCGCCGATCTGGAGGCGCTCGCGGTGCGCGACGGCGGTACGCTCCGCGCGCTGCTCGAAGAATTGCGCGCCGCCGGGCTCGAGCTCGTCGCCGAGGCGCCGATCGATCGCCTGCAGGATCCCCTGCGCTCGATCGAAGAAGTCAACATCGCCGGCCTGTCGCTCGCGCGGCTCACCGTGGAGACGCTCGCGTCGGCCGATCCGATGCCTCTGCTGAAAGCGGTCGCCGAGCTGCAGCGCCGCGTCGCGGTCGTGCGCGCCTTCGCGCCGTTGCCGCGCCGGGTGAACCCCGCGGCGCCGACCACCGGGTTCGAGGACGTCAAACACATCGCGCTCGCGCGCCTTGTCGTCGACAACGTGCCGTCGATCCAGGTCGACTGGTCGCTGTACGGCCCCAAGCTCGCGCAGGTCGCGCTCACCGTCGGCGCCGACGATGTGGACGGCGTGT
>JAYVYV010000336.1:0-24526 GCA_043783985.1 Acidobacteriota bacterium
ACGGTCTTGAGCGCGAACAGGTCCACCTGACCGGTCTCGGTGTTGAACCGGGTCTTCAGGTTCTCGCCGGTCTTGTAGTACTTGCGCGAGGCGGTCGCGACGGCTTCCTCGATGGCGCTGATGACGACGTCGGGCTCGATGCCCTTCTCCTTCGCCAGCGCCTCGATCGTCTGCTGCAGCGGATTCGACATAATCTAGAATTCCACTTCCAAATTCGCCCGGGTGATCACGTCGAGCGGCACCCGGTGCGTCCGTCGATCGTCGCCGTCGATGAGCACGTCCTGCCCGTCGACGCCGGCGATCGTCCCCCTGAAAAATCCCTGGCCGTCCACCTTCTCGCGCATCACGATCTTCGCGAGGCGGCCGGTGAACCGGCGGTAGTCCTCGAGCCGGCGCAACGGCCGATCCAGCCCGGGCGACGACACTTCCAACGTGTACGCGGTCGGCACGACGTCTTCCACGTCGAAGATCGCGCTCAGATCGCGGCTGACGTTGGCGCAGTCACCCACGCTGACGCTGTCTTCTTCCTTCGACGCCGCGCCCGGCCGGTCGATCTGGACCCGCAGCACCATGCCGGGCGCCTCGCGGCGGAACTGGACGTCGAAGATCTCCAGCCCGTAGCCGCCGGCCACGCGTTCGGCGATGGCCCGCACCTTGTCGACGACGGTGTCCGCGCCCATGTGGTTCGTGCGTCCGGCCTCAGCCGGGCGGAGACGCCCTGAAACTAAAAAAGTGGGCACCCGCCCACTCGGTCCTTACCCCAAGTCTTCGAATCCAAAATTATACCACTACTGCGTCAACCTGATCCGATAAAGGGTCTCGGGACCGGAAGTGCCGAGCACCTCGAGCCGTACCCGGGACGGCCAGGCGTCCGCCGCCGCGGTCTCACGCACGTAGACGACGCAGGCCTCCCGCCGAAGCAGGCCGACCAGATCGAGAGGCTTCCAGTAGGCGTCGCGCAGCTCGAGCGCACCCAGGTCAAAGGCCGAGCGTGGAAACCGCTCGGCAATCTCACGGCTGAAGGGCGGTCGCCCCTTGTATTGGGCCGTGATGTTACCCCACTGGAGCGCCTGCTCCTCGACTGACGCCCGATACGCGGAGATCCGAAAACAGTGGTCGCGGTCGACCGCCTCCGCCGCTCGGTGCGCAGAGACTTCCTGTTCCGCGCGCAGCGCCTTCAGGCTCGAGGCCTCGGCGCGGAGCCCAGCCATCTGGATCACACCGATGGCGATCAGCGCCGCCGCCGCCACCGGGCGTCGCAGCGCGGGCTGCCGCGCGCCGACATACCGCCCGATGAGCCACAGGTTTCCGCCGAGCGTGCAGAGCGTGGGCACCAGGTAGTGCGCGTCCGGGTGTTTCGCCGTCAGGATCACGCAGACGATATCGGTGGCCACCAGCGCGCCGAGACCGCGCCGCAACCGAGGCTCGGGATCGCTCGTCCGAGCGCCGAGATTCCACGCCGCCCAGACGGCTGCGCTGACGATGATGAGCGCGCTGGCGACCGGCTCGGCCATCAGCAGCATGCGGACGGCCGGAACGTAGCCGCGTATGTCGACGATCGTCGCCGGACCGCCGCCATAGTGTCCCGAATGGAGCGTCAACGTCACGACGTATTTCGCGAATGACGCCAGCTTGAGCCACGCCGGCAGGAACGCGACGAGAAACGTGCCGATCGTCGCGGCGATGAACCGCGCCCGGTCCCGCGAGCTGTCGAGCAGCAACAGCGGCGCAACCAGCAAGGGCAGCGCCGAGAGATGCAGGCAGATCGTCACCCCCGTCATCACGCCGAGCCGGACGGCCGTCGATTTCGACGGCTGTTCGACATGCGCCACGAGATACGCCGTCCATAGCGCCGTCGTGCCGGCCATCAACGCCTCGGCCCGCATCTGCCCGGACAAGCTGGCCGCGATCACCGATAACCATGGGCCCGCCTGCACCAGCAGCGCGGCGCCGAGTCCCGCGCGCCTCCACAGCACGACACCGGCGGCCCCCACCAACGCGCCCGAGACGACGAGCGCGCTCCAGTAGATCCACATGATGTAGATCTCCGGCTGCGCGATCACGTCCTCGGACAGCGCGCCGTGCCCGGCGGCGGCGTGCCGTAACGCCAGCACCAGGCTGCCGAGACTTTGCAGCGGCACGCCCGGGTGCTGAATGAGGAACGGCGGATCGCCCCCGAGGATCGTGAGCGAGTTCAGGAGATACGCGTACGGCGGATCGAAGTTGAAGGCCAGCCATGACGGTCCTCGAGCCGTCCGCATCCAACCGCCGGTCGAGAGCAGCGCCAGTGGCGCAAGGCCGAGGGCCGCTGCGCTCCACTGCCTGGCGCCTCCACGCATTACGGTCGCACCAGCAGGTCGTACCCCTGTGCGCCGACGATCTCGACGTCGACCAAATCGCCGGCCCGATAGCGCGACGGGTCGCACTCGGTGAGAAATACCGCGGCGTCGATCTCGGGCGCCTGCGTGGACAGGCGCGCCCTCAGGACGAGATCGTGTTCGGGTGATGGACCGTCCACCATGACACGGACGCGCTGGCCGATGCGCGCGCGCTGCCGCTTCTGGACCAGCCGCTTCTGCAGCCCCATGACCCGCGATCGCCGCGCCGCCTTCGCCCGCGCCGGCACGTCATCGTCGAGCTCGTAGGCCGAGGTGCCTTCCTCGTGCGAATAGGTGAACACGCCGACGTGGTCGAACGCGTGATCGCCGATGAACGCGCACAGCTGGTCGACGTCGGCCTCGGTCTCGCCCGGGAAACCGACGATGAAGGTGGTGCGGAAGGAGACGCCTGGCACCCGGTCGCGGATGCGGCTGAGCAACGCGTCGTAGCTCTGCCGCGTGCCCGGGCGCTTCATGCGCTTGAGGACGGCGTTTGACGCATGCTGCAGCGGCAGGTCGATGTAGTTGCAGACCTTCTCGCAGTCGGCCATCGCGGCCAGCGTGTCGTCGTCGATGGTGGTCGGGTAGAGATAGAGGAGGCGGATCCACTCGAGGCCGTCGACGGTGTTCAGCTCGCGAAGCAGGCGCGCGAGCGCGCCGCGCTCGTGGCGGTCGATGCCGTAGAAGGTCGTGTCCTGCGAGATCAGCAGGAGCTCCTTGACGCCGCGCGCGGCCAGCGCGCGCGCTTCACGGACGATCGAGTCCCCCGGCCGGCTGCGGTACTCGCCGCGCAGCGTCGGGATGATGCAGAACGCGCACTTGTAGTCGCAGCCTTCGGCGATCTTCACGTACGCGTAGTGCTTCGGCGTCGCAATCAGGCGGGGTGTGTCGGCGTCGTAGATATAGGTGGGCAGCGCTCCAGGGCCAGGAGATTTCAGATTGCCGATTGCAGATTTCGGATTGAGCGGTCCCGAACGATAGAAGGTGAGCGGCGTCGCGCCGCCGGTGATCGCGCCGACGATCTCCGGCACCTGTCCCGTGCCCAGCACCGCGTCGATCTCCGGAATCTCGCTCTTCAGCTCGTCACGGTAGCGCTCCGCCATGCAGCCGGTGACGACCAGCCGCTTGCAGCTGCCGTCCGTCTTGTAGCGCGCCATCTCGAGGATGGCGTCGATCGACTCCTGCTTCGCCGAGTCGATGAACGCGCACGTGTTGACGATGAGCACGTCGGCGCTCGCAGGGTCCTGCGTGAGTTCGTGCCCCCCCTGCTGCGCGAGCCCGAGCATCACTTCGGAGTCGACCAGGTTCTTCGGGCAGCCGAGGGAGATCATGCCGACTTTCATTTCAGATTTCAGCTTTCAGATTTCAGATTTCAGATTCAAATCAGTTTTCAGATTTCCGATTCGAATTTTCAGACTTCAGACTTCAGACTTCAGACTAGGGGTACAACCGGTACAGCATACGCGGGTACGGAATCGTTTCGCGGACGTGGTCGAGCTTACAGATCCACGAGACGACGCGCTCGATGCCCATGCCGAAGCCGCCATGGGGCACCGCGCCATAGCGGCGCAGGTCGAGGTACCACTCGAACGCGTCCTGCGGCAGGTTGTGTTCCTTGATCCGCTGCAGGAGGAGATCGAGATCGGCGAGGCGCTCGCCGCCGCCGATGATTTCGCCGTAGCCCTCGGGCGCGAGCATGTCGACGCCGAGCGCGAGATCCGCGCGCTCGGGGTCGGGCTTCATGTAGAACGCCTTGATCGCGGCAGGGTAGCGATGCACGAGCACCGGCCGGTCGTATTCCTCGGACAGCGTCGTCTCGTCCGGCCCGCCGAAGTCGCCGCCCCACTGAATAGGCAGACCCTTTGCCTGCAGCCGCCTCACCGCATCGTCGTACGAGATGCGCGGAAACGGTTTCTGGACGGCTTCGAGCTTCGAGATGTCGCGCTCGATGATCGTCAGCTCGCGGCGCCGCTTGTCGAGCACGCGCGCGACCACGGACACGACGAGATCCTCGGCGAGCTCCATGACGTCGTTCAGGTCGGCGTAGGCCACCTCGGGCTCGACCATCCAGAATTCCGTGAGATGGCGGCGCGTCTTCGATTTCTCCGCGCGGAACGTCGGGCCGAAGCAGTACACGCGGCCGAGCGCCATCGCGTTGGCCTCGTTGTAGAGCTGACCGCTCTGCGTCAGGTAGGCGGTCTGGTCGTCGAAATACTGCGCGGGAAACAATGTGGTCGTGCCTTCGCAGGCCGCCGGCGTGAAGATCGGCGTATCGGCGAGGATGAAGCCGCGGTTGTTGAAGAAGTCGCGAACGGCGTTGATGATCTCGTGGCGGATGCGCAGGATGGCCTGCTGCCGCTCGCTTCGGATCCACAGATGCCGCCGGTCGAGCAGGAAATCGACGCCGTGCTCCTTCGGCGTGATCGGGTAGTCGTGCGATGCGCCGACGACATCGACGCCTTTGACGTCGATCTCGTAGCCGCTCGGCGCCCGCTTGTCGGCGCGCGCCGTCCCGGTGACGATGAGCGAGGTTTCCTGCGAGAGGTGATCCGCGGCCTTGAAGAGCTCTTCGCCGACCGCCGCCTTGGACATCACCGCCTGGATGAAGCCGGAGCCGTCGCGGAGGGTGAGGAAGTGGATCTTGCCGCTCGAACGCCGGTTGTGGAGCCACCCCTTGATGGCCACCTCTTCGCCCTCGTGCTTGCCGATGTCTTCGATGTAGACGTGAGTCATAGGTTCGTTCCGCGTTCGCCGTCAGCCAGCTAACAGCTTTTCCATCTGTTCGCGAATCTTGCGCGCGCGCGCCAGCGTGTCCTTGGTCGATCCGTTCGGCACGATCTCGAACATGAACGGGCCCTCGTAGCCGAACTTCTGCACCGCGAGCAGCGTCCCCGGCCAGTCGATGGTCCCATCGAACGGCAGCCGGTGATCGTCGGCGCGCCCGCGGTTGTCGTGAACGTGCGTCGCGATCAGGTGCTCCGACACCGTTTCGACCGCGTCGATCACGTCGCCGTCGAGGTGGGCGTGCCCGAAGTCGAGGCAGATGCCGACCGCGTCGAGGTCGTCTTCGACGAAGTGCACGATCGATCCGGCGCGCGACAGCTCGTTCGGAATCACCTCCACCGCGATCTGCACGCCCAGCGGCGCGGCGGTTTTCAGCAGCTCCTCGACGCTGCGCCGCGCCGCCGCGCGCGAGTCCCCCGCTCCGTCGCTGCGTTGCGTGCGCGGGATGCCGAGATGCGCGACGAGGACCGGCACCGGCAGCCGTCGCGCGATGTACAGCGCCTTTTCCGTTTCGCTCACCGCATGCGCGCGCGCGTCAGGATCGGTGCTGGCCAGCGACAGCGTGCCGGTCCAGCGTCCGCCAATGAAGCCCTCCGCCGTGGGCGCGTGGAGGCTGCGCAACTCGAGCCCCGCGTCGGCGAGCCACCCCTGCAGATCCGCGATCGCCGACGGATTGTGGTAGTCGAAATGGGTCCGGGTCGCGTAGACCTCGACGCACTCGAAGCCGTGCGCGGCGATCTCCAGCAGGTGATCCCGGGACAGCCGCTGCGCATGGTAGAGGTGCGTGGAGACCCCGAACTGACGTTTTGCCACAAGCCGAAACCCTTATTCTACCGCAGTGCCCAGCCCACGCCTCTTCCGGTCACGCGTCCGGCTCAGACGCCGTCTCCCATGCCCAGATGCGAGAATAGGGTGGCAGGGCAGACGGTGAACCATGCTCGATGACAACCCCGGCGCTCGCGGACGGTTCGCGACCACGCGGTGGAGCCTCGTGCTGGCCGCGGGCGGCGACACCGGCTTCCGGTCGACCGACGCGGTGGCGACGCTGTGCGAAACCTACTGGTATCCGGTCTACGCGTTCATCCGCCGGCACGTCCACGACGCCGACGCGTCTCGCGATCTGACACAGGAGTTCTTCGCGCGGGTGCTGGAGAAGAACTACTTCCGCGACGCCGACCAGACTCGAGGCCGGTTTCGCACGTTTCTGTTGTCGTCGATCCGGCATTTCCTCTCCAACGAACGCGACCGGGCGCACGCATTGAAGCGCGGGGGAATCACCGCGCCGGTCTCGCTCGACGTGGAGACCGCTGAAGGCACCTATCAACTCGAGGGGCGCGACGACCTGACACCCGAGAAGCTCTTCGACGCCCGCTGGGCGACCGTTCTGCTCGATCGCGCGCTGACGCGGCTGCTCGACGAGTATGCCGCCGCCGGCCGGCGCGGGCTCTTCGACCACCTCAAAGGGTTCCTGACGGGCGACAACGACGATGTCTCCTATCGCGACGCGGCGGGGGGGCTGGAAATGAGCGAGGGCGCGGTGAAAGTGGCCGTCCATCGTCTTCGGCGCCGCTTTCGGGACGCCCTGGTCAAGGAAATCACGGACACCGTCTCCGATCCCGCCGACGTCGAGGCTGAAATCCGCCACCTGCTCCAGGCGGTCAGCCGTTAACACGTGAGGAACGAGGGCCGTAACCTTCCGGGACCATCGCGTCAGTAGACAAACGGGACAGGCGTTCCGACCGCCGTCAGGCTCACGCCCACGCTGGCGCACGTATCCGCGTTGGGCGAACGGATCGAGCTGATGCGGACAAGCACAATCGTTTGAGGAGGGCGTCATGCTTCGCACACACGTGACCGTTGGCGTCGTCGGTTTCCTGGTGGTCCTCGTGCTGTCGTTCCCGCCGCACGCATCGGCGCAGGACCATGCAGCACCGGATCCAACGGATGATGCGCGGCCCGCGGGTCCGGAGCGGTTCAGGAACTTCGTGCTGGATGCCGCCGGCCCGGTCTGGCTGGTCGAGGCCGCCGGGTATGCAGGCATCGCGCACGTCCGTGACACGCCGACGGAGTGGGGCCGCGGCGCCAAAGGTTTCGGGAAGCGCTACGCGTCGCTCGTGGGGCAGGGCGCCATCCAGGAGTCGCTGACCTACGGGTTGTCTGAAGCGATGACGGTGGACAGCCGCTTCCACAAGAGCAAGAAACACGGGGTCCTGTCGCGTGCCGGTGACGCGCTGCGTCAGTCCGTAACCTCCCGGCGGGCGAATGGCGATCGCGTGGTCTCGCTCCCCCTGCTCGCGGGTTACGCCGCGGGCGGGCTCGGCATGATGACGTGGTATCCGGAAGGCCACACCTACAAGGACGGCCTCGGCTACGGCGCGCTCGCCCTGACGTCGAGAGCCGGCGTCAACCTGATTCGCGAATTCATCCTGCACCGATGACGTTAAGGGGCGGCGATCGCGGCGCGCAGCGTGGCGGCCTCGCCGAACCGCCGGCCACCAAGGTCGATCCCGAGGACAGCGATAACGTCCGCCACCATCGCCAGATCGCTCTCACGATCGCCGTGTTGGTCATCGAGGAGGAGGCTCGACCCGAGACCGAGCGTCGTCACCTGCAGCCTCGCCGCCGTCGCGACCTTGACCGACGAGGGGCGGATCTTGAGGTGGACCAGATTGGCGCGATGGGCGGCTTCGACGGCATCGACGAGCTGTCCGGCGATCGCGAGGTTCAGGCGGGCGTCGCCACGCGTGCGGGCGGCTGTGACGTTGAGCGGAGATCCCGCCACGTACCGGCTCACCAGATACACCGCGCCCGCGTCGGTCAGACCGGCATCAACGACAGGTGCCAGCCCCGGATGCCGCACCGACGACAGCGCTGCTCGCCACTGGTCGTACCGCGCCAGCACGGCATCGCTGTCGACCGACAACGCGAGCACCTTGACCGCAACGTATGCGGCCGGTCCTACCGCCCGTACGGGCTGCGCCAGGTACGTGATGGCCTGATCGTCTTGCGCAATAACGCTCACCGCCTGATAGGTCGGGACGTCGCGGGCCGCCGTGAGCGCCGACGTGAACAGACACGCCGCGCACAGCCCGTGCGGCGCGTGCGCCGACGTCTGGCGGCCGCAGCGGGGACATGGCGCAGCCGTGACGGTCATCCCAGGCTCCGTTCGAGGTCGGCCACGAACGCGCGCCCAGACGCGGGACGTCCGGCGTGATCGATGCCCAGCGCGTGCGCGAACACCTGCCGGCTCGACTCGGCCAGAGGGGTTCCGGCCAACCCGTCGGGCCCGCGGGACGCGGGTGCATTGAGCGGTACCGCTTCGAAGGGATGCGTGCCGGTCAGCATTTCGAACGCGATGACGGCGAGCGCCCAGAGGTCCCAGCTCGGATGCGGATCCTCGCCGCGCAATTGTTCGGGGGCCATGTACAGCGGCGTCCCGAGCAAAGCGCCTCCTGTGTTGTGCGTCGTCTGAAGCACGCTGTCGACCGGCGCCATCAGTTTGGCGATGCCGAAGTCGAGCACCTTCGCCGTCTCGCCGTCGTCACCCTGGACGAGACAGATGTTCTCCGGTTTCAGATCGCGATGCACGAGCTGTCGCCGGTGGGCCGCGTCGACGGCGGCAGCCACGTCGCGAAGGACGGCGATAGCGCGCGGTGGCGCGAAGCGCGGTTCGTCCTTGAGCGCCGCGCGAAGCGTCCGGCCGTCCAGCAGCTCCATCACCAGGTAGGCGTGGGCGCCTACGACGCCGTAGTCGTGCACCGTCACGACATTCGGATGGGCAAATGCGGCGGCGATACGCGCCTCGGTCTGAAAACGTTCGCTGGCGTCGGGTGCACCGCCAAACTCCTCGCGCACGAGCTTCGCGGCGACGCGCCGTTCCAACGACATATCGAGCGCCACGTAAACCGTGCCCATGCCGCCGCGTCCGATGCGCCGCTCGATCCGGTAGCGGCCTGCGAGCACGCGCGGGGCCGACGCTACGACGAGCCGCGCACCCTCGGTGAGACACAGCGTCGTGCCGCTGTCGTAGCAGCTGCCGCAATCCGGACACTCCTCGAAGGTGTCGCGCGCCCCGGTACGGATCGGCTGACGGTCGAGCAGCAACGCCAGGCTGTCACCGATCGCGACCAGCAGATCATGGTCGTCGTCGGTGTACGGCTCTTCCGATCGCTTGGGGCCCAGCGCCAGTACGGCATCGGCGCGATCGTGCGTGCTTCCAGCCGGCACGAGCATCTCGATGCGCGCATCGCGTAGGAATCCGATCTCCGCCGCTGGCAGCGTCTGCGCCAGCCACTCGATCCCGGGCAGCGCCACCTCGAGCGGGCGTCCGAGGACGCCGAGGAGCGCGATCACTTTCGCGCCGGCAGGGATGGGCGGTGGCGCCTGGTCAACCGGCGCTGCGGCAATCACCGTGTATTCGGGCTCTCCGGTGCGGCGCACCAGCAACGCCGCGAACGTCGTGTGCAGTGACGACTCGAGCTGCGCCACGACGAGCGGCGCCGCACGTTCGATGGTGCCCGCGTCGCGCAGTTCGTGGGCGAGACGCCGGAGTACGCGATGCGCGTCGTACCGCTCGCGGAAGAAGCGGCGATCGATTGCGTCGGTCCAACCTTGCCTCTGCGAATGGGCGAACATCGCCAGCCCCGCCAGTCCGATGTAGACCCAGACGTGAGCTTGAAAGACGGCGACGACGGCGTCGTCCTGATGCATGAGGGCGAGGTCGGCGACGAGCCCGAGCACCAGGAGCGGCACCACGGAGCCGACCACACGGCGCGCGAGCGCATAGCGGACGCCCTGGCGAATCATGACGCTGACGTCGAAGAGCCGGTGCCGCAGGATGGCGTAGGTGAACGACAGCGGAATGGCGAGCATCAGCACCGTCGGCACGGCCGAGAGCGGCGAGTTGAACAATGTCCGGTCGAGATCGTCTCCTGTCGTCAGCCAGTACAGCGGGATCACCGGCGCGCCGAGCAGGCACCCGACGAAAAGCCCCGTGACGACGACACGCACACGACGCCGCTCGGTGATGTCCTCGAGATCGCGGTAGTTCACCGCCAGCACGGTCAAGCCCCACACCACGTAGGCGAGGCTCGTCACGCCGAGCAGGACGCCGCCGAACGAGCCCGCGACCACCTCCCCGGGGCGGTACACCGTGCGGATCATGTAAAGGGACGGACGGATCAGCGCCAGCGCCATCGGCACCCAGGCGAACACCCAGCGGCGCGTGGTCCCCGACATCCTTCGCGGGAACATCGCGACGAACGTCGCGAGCAGCGCGGCGACCGCCAGGCCGCTGAAGTACGGCGGCCAGAGCAGCGCGCCCAGCAGAACGGGCAGGTCGCGCCAGACGACCCCGATTCGTGATGGCATCACGACGCAGAAGACACCGACGGTGGCGAGCAGCCAGGCGCCGAGACGCGCGATCGGATCGAACGGCCGCTTCGCCGCGATCACGAAGCCCAGGATCAGGCTGACCAGTTGTACGGCGCGGACGGCGAGCAGGAGCCAGCCTTCCTGCGACAGCCAGTGGTTCCACGGTGCGCGTCGGAGCGTGAGCGTCGCGACGATCCGCTGCGTGCCTCGCTCGATGACGAGCGGCAGAGGACGCCCGATCTCCAGGTTTGCGTCGATGAACATCCATTCGAGATCACGGGTCGGCCTGCCGTCCCACGACACAATACGGTCGCCGGCTCGCAACCCCGCGCGATCGCCAGGCGACGACGGCGACACACGCCGGACGATCATCGCGTCGCCTGTCGAGTCCTTGACGAAGCCGAGCAACTCGGGGCGCCAGACGTCGCAATACACCAGCAGGACGAAGTACCCGAGGAAGGATGCCGCGAGGAGGAACATCCACCACGGTGGTCGCGGGCGCGCCCGGCCAGGTGCTGACTGTAAAGGCACTTTGATGAAGGCGCGAATCCTAGCATGCCGAGAGGCTGCTGCGCCGTGGCGCCTGCCCCGCCTGTAACCTTCCGGCCCACCTTCTGTATTACCCCGTAACGGCCTCGATTCACGCGCCGTTCAGGAGGCGACCATGCGTGTGCAACAGATCGTGATGCGCGCGGTTTTACTCGTCGTCACAAGCTCCGCCCCAGCCTTCTGTCAGACGTCCGTGCCACCCGTGGCCGACACGGTCGGTCTGTCCGGGCCTCGTTTCGGAGTCACAGTCCTCAGCGACGGCATCGTCAGAAAGCTCAAGACAAACGATGGCATCAGCGTCGGCCAGGTCGTGACGCAGTTCGGCTGGCAGTTTGAGAAGCAGTTCTACAGTGGCCCGAGCGGACCCACCGCCGTCACCGAGGCGGTGCTCCTGTTGGGTGGGCTCGAACAGGGTGTGGCGCTCCCCAGTCTGAGCTGGCTCGTGGGGGTGCGGACTCGGAGCGGCACCGAGTTCGGCGTCGGACCCAACATCACACCAGTCGGTGTGGCGTTGGCGATCAGCGGGGGAAAAACGTTCCGGGTGGGCGTCCTGAACGTTCCCGTGAATCTCGCGATCGTGCCATCGAAATCCGGGGTGCGCGTCAGCATGCTCACCGGATTCAACGTGCATAAACAGTGATGAGGAAAGGTGACGCGTTGGAAGCGCCAAACGCGGACGGCAACGTATTTTTTTGGGAGGCTGACAATGAAACGACTCTCACGCCCGTGGACGCTCCTCGCGGCCAAGACTGAACGCTCATCGACCGCTACCACCCGTTGGATGCTCATGACTTGCCTGGCCATGGCACTCGCGATGCCAGGTCGGGTCGCGGCCCAATCGCGGTTCTCTGGAATGGTGGTGTTCGGCACCAGCCTGTCAGACTCCGGCAACGCCTTCGCATTGAGGGGCGACCAGAGCACACCGCCGGATTTCACGCTCGATCCGCTGCTTGTCCCCACTGCGCCGTACGCGAAGGGAGGCCACCATTTCAGCAATGGCGCGACGTGGATCGAGCAGTTTGCCAGGTCCATTGGTCTCGGCGGCAGCGTCCGGCCCGCCTTCGCGACGATTGACCCTACGGCCACCAACTACGCGGTCGGCGGCGCCAGGGCCTATGAGGACGGCATCAACGTCAACCTCACTCAGCAGGTGAGCGCGTTCCTCCAACGCGGCAGCGCACGCGCCGACGCGCTCTCCGTCATCGAGATGGGCGGCAACGACATCCGCAACGCCTTCGTCGTCTACGCCGGCGGCGGCGACGGCGGCCCGATCCTGCAGGCTGCGCTCGGCTCGATCGCGGTCAACATCCAGCGACTGTACGCCGCTGGTGCGAGGGACTTTCTCGTCTGGGCGGCGCCGAACGTCGGGCTGACGCCGGCCATCCGCGCCCTCGGTCCCGCCGCGGCAGGGCTGGCCACCTACTTGACGCAGGTGTTCAACGGCAATCTTGCCGGGATCGTGGCGCAGTTGTCAGCCGGCCTTCCGGGAAGTAATTTCGCGCGGCTCGACGCGTTCGCGCTCCAGAACGCGATCGTCGCCGAGCCGTGGGCGTTCAGTCTGAGCAACGTGACGACCGCCTGCGTGACGCCGAATGTCGCGCCGTTCACCTGTCACAACGCCGATGAATTCCTGTTCTGGGACGGCATCCATCCCACCAGGGCCGGCCACGCGATCCTCGCGCAGGAGGCGGCAAGGGTGCTGAAGTAACACGCTGAGCTCGAACAGAGGGCGGCCTGATGGCCGCCCTCTCATGGCCGAGCGGGACGTCGATCGTCACGCACCGATGTGTCCACTCCAGATCGAACTCTCACGCGCCATCCACAACTCTCCCCGCGTCATGCCGGCTTTCCACGTCTCCGGATGCCAAGGAGAAATGAATCGTGAACTCCGCGCAGACACACTTCGTCGATTACTCGAAGGCGGTACGCAGCCGGAGCGGCTCGCGGGGCGTCGTCGCGCCGCGCAAGGCGATCGATTACGCGGTCCAGATCGCGACCGCCCTGGCCGCGGCGCACGAGCGCGGCGACCGGCTTCGGAAACATCTCCACCGTGCTCAACGAAGTTCTTCCACGTGTGCGGCCAGCAACTCGCGCAGGCGCGCGAAGCGCGGGTACTTCTCGAGGTTGGTGCGTGCGTAGCGCAGCGTGCGCGGGATGTACTGGATGTAGACGGTGTTGCGCCGCGTGATCGTCTGATACCCGAACGTGCCGAGCGCCTTCAGGTTGCGCTGCAGCGCCATCAGGTCGAAGCGGCGCCGGAACTCGTCCTCGGACGGCGCGTCTCCCTTCAGGGCGAGGAAGTACGCGATCAGCTCGTCGAGTTCCCGATCCGCGATGTCGACGTACGAGTCGCGCAGCAACGACACCAGGTCGTACGTGTCGGGCCCCATGCGCGCGTCCTGAAAGTCGATGATGTGGAGGCTGCCTTCGCTCAGCATCAGGTTGCGGCTGTGGTAGTCGCGATGGCAGAGCACGCGCGGTTCGCCCGCGAGCTCGCCGACAATCGACTCCCACTCCGCCGTGAGAGCCGCCCGTTCCGCCGGCGAGAATGCCGATCCCCGGTATCCCTCGATGAAGTGTTTGGCGAAGAAGTCGAGCTCCCAGGCCAGCTTCTCGACGTCGAACGCGATGCGGTACGGCAGGTAGGCGTCCGATTGCAGCTCGCCGCCGCGCCGCTGCAGTTGCTCGATGAGCGACACCGCCTGCCGGTACAGCGCCGCGTGTTCCGACGGGGAGGCGGCGCCCAGGTGCGCCTGCAGCGTCACGTCGCCCAGATCCTGGAGCGCGACGATCCCGAGCGCGTCGGAGTGTCCCAGGATGGCGGGGACCGGCAACGGGATCTGCTGCAGCAGCGTCCCGACGTTGGCAAACGACAGCGTCGCGAAGTCGATCGGCCCGGCGTGCAGCGCCAGCACGATCGACACGCCGTCGGCCGGGATGATCCGGAAATACTTGCGGTCCGAGGCGTCACCCGTCAGCGGCACGACGCGCGCGTTGCGGCCCACCAGATCGCTGTCCTTCAGGAAGCGATCGATCCGCTCGCGCAGCTGCACACCGTCGGCTGTTCGTTGATCCGGCATTTACAGGTTCTAGGGTTCCAGGTTCAGCACCGACACACGCACCTGGCCGTCGTCGCCGCGTACGAGGATGGCGCGGCGGTGCGAGGCGCCCGCAGGGACGCGCACGCCGTCAGTGACGATGCATTCGTCGAGCAGCACGCCGGCGCCCACCTCCACATCGTCCCACAGAATGGACCGCGTGACGCGTGCGGATCCGTCGATCCGCGCGCCGGAGCCCACGCAGGAGCGTGTCGATCCCCCGGCCGGCGCGAAGGCCTGCGACGTCCGCCAGTAGTCGGCCGGCGTGCCGACGTCATGGAACGCCGCGTCCGACACGACGGCCCGGACCGAGTCCGGTTTGGAAGAGATCAACGCGTCGTACACGCCGCCGATGGAGCTTGCGACTGCACCAGGCTCGACGCCGTCGAACACGCGTCCCGCGACGGCCTGCACGCCGACGTAGTGATACGAACCGGCCGCGGACGGCCCGCGGCGCACGAAGCCGGTGACTCGGCCGTCGGCGTCGAGCTGGACCCCGCCGTAGCGTTCGAACTCGCGGTTCGGGACGAGCGCGAGCGTGACGAGCGCGCCCGACGCGGCGTGAGCCTCGGCGACCTGCGAGAGGTCTACGTCGGTGAGGGTGTCGCCGTTGACGATGAAGAACGTGTCGGCGCCGACGATCCCGCGCGCCAGCCTCGGACCGCCGGCGCTGCCGAGAATCCGCGGCTGCTCCCACGAGTAGCGCACGCGCGCGCCGAGATCGCGGCCGTCGCCGAGGGAGGCGGTGAGCGTTTCGGGACGATGATGCAGGTTCAGCACGAGATCATCCACGCCCCTGGACACCAGCCACGCGGCAATGCGACGGATCATGGTCTCGCCGGCGACCGGAATCGCCGGTTTGGCGCGGACGTCGGTGAGCGGACGCAGCCGCGTGCCGAGGCCGGCCGCGAGCACGAGGGCGTGGCGTATGGGGATCATCGCCCCCGTTCCACCGGCACGAAGGTCACGAAGCGCACAAGGGCAAATCCCCACCCTGCGGTCGTTGGCGTCGGTGGTGTCCTCTGTGTCGACGGTCGTCCCTGATCACGTCACCCTCATTCTGAAGGAACAGCCGCGCAGCGCTGGCGCACCGACGTCCTTCCCCAGAATCAGCACCTTGTGCGTGCTTCCGATCCCGCCGGGCATCATCAGCGTCTTGAATTGTGGATTGCGGATTGCGGATTGCGGATTGGGGAGGCCCTCGAGGAGCCCGATCAAAAAGTACGTCTGGTCCAGGAAGCCGATCGCGATCATCCCTTCGGCTTCCGCGGCGGCGCACACGCTGGTGAAGTCCACGTGGGCGGTCAGATCCTGATCGCCCGGGTGCTGCAGCCACGCCGGAACGTCCGCGGACGCTTCCGGTCCGCCGCTCCGGTGCTTCGCGAACGTCATCAACGTGCCGGTCGCATGGGCCGGCGAGTACAGATCGCGCGCGTCGTGGCCGTAGTCGATCAGGACGATGAACCCGCGCCGCAGACGCCGCGCGGCGTCCCGAATCCAGTCCACCGCGCGCAGGTTGATCTCGACGCGCCACCCCGGCTCGAGCACCACGCCAAGACGATCGAGGTAGTCAGCAAGGGCCGGTGTGGAAGGAGGGCCCTCGATGGTCACCAGTCGTTCGTGGTTCGCGGTTCGTGGTTCGTGGTTCGTCGTGACGTAGACCTCGCGCAAGCCCTCCTCGCGCATGACCACCTGGTGCACAGGCAGCGCGTCGAGCAGTTCGTTCGCGATCAGCACGCCTTCGAACGAGTCGGGGAGCGCGGGGCCGGAGGAGCCGAGGCGCTCGGCGACGTCGCCAAGCGTCGCGGTCTGTGCGCGCCGCGCCTCGACGCTCGCTTCGACCAGGTGCAGGTGGATCGATTCGTAGAAGGCGGGATGGCGCCGTTTCGCCGCGCGCAGGATGTCGGCCGAGAGCCGTCCGTTTCCGGCGCCCGCTTCGACCAGGTCGGAATTAAGAATTTGGAATTCAGAATTAAGAATTCGTGACATTTCAGCGAGCTGGACCTCGAGGAGCTCGCCGAAGAGCGGGCCGACGTCGACGCTGGTAAAAAAATCGCCCGATCGGCCGGAACGCTGGGCCGCTCGGGCGTAGTAGCCGAACTCGGAATCGTAGAGCGCGAGATCCATGAACGCGGCCACCGTCAGGGGGCCGCGTTCGAGAATCACATCAGCAATCGCCAATCTGAAATCATCTGAAATCTGAAATCTGCAATTTCAGTCTTTTTTCACCGGCACGAAGATTTCCTTGTCCTCGCGCCACACGCGCAGCTGCGCGAGGCGTCCCGACTGCACTTTCTGCAGCTCGCGCGCGGCGTCGATCGCGTTCGACACGGCCTGGCCGTTCACCGACAGGATGACGTCGCCCTGCCGCAGCGCGCCGGCCGACGCGCCGTCCGGGTCGACCTCGGTGACGACCGCGCCCGCGCGGCCCGACGGCAGCCGCAGCCGACGCGCCATCTGCGGCGTCACCGGCTCGAGCGTCAGCCCGAAGCTGCCGGTGCCCTGTTCTTCCGGCGGCGGCTGATCGTCGCGCTGTGCGCCGCGGCGGCCCTGGTTCTGTTCCGCCTCCAGGTCCAGCTCGTCGACGACGACGTTCAACGTCTTCTCCGACTTGTTGCGGAGCACTTTCACCGGGACGTTGGTGCCCGGCTTGGTGGCGACCACCATCTTCACGAGCTCGTCGTTGTTGCCGACGGCCCGCCCGTTGAACTGGATGATGACGTCGCCAGGCTCCATGCCGCCCTTCATCGCCGCCCCGCCCGGCGTGACCTCCGACACGACGGCACCGGCCCGCTTCGTCAACCCGTAGTCTTCGAAGCCTTCGCGCGGGACCGCCAGCACCGACACGCCGATCCGTCCGCGGATGACCTTGCCCGTGTGCAGCTGCGGCAGCAGATCGCGCACGGTGTTGCTCGGCACGGCGAACCCGATCCCGATGTTCCCCTCGCTGCGCGCGTTGGTGATGATGGCGGTGTTCATGCCGATCACCTCGCCGCGCACGTTCAGCAGCGGGCCGCCCGAGTTGCCCGGGTTGATCGCCGCGTCGGTCTGGAGCATGTCGTTCGATCGTCCGTTGCTGACGCGGAAGGCGCGTGACGTCGCGCTGATGACGCCGACGGTGACGGTGTGCTCGTAGCCGAACGGGTTGCCGATGGCCATCACCCAGTCGCCCGCTTCGACCAGCGACGAGTCGCCGAACTTCGCCTCCGGCAGCGGGTGACTCGGCTTGTCGATCAGCTGGATCAGCGCGCTGTCGGTCAGCGCGTCGCGGCCGATCACCTTCGCTTTGTAGCTGACGTCCGCTTCGTCGGCGTACAGCGACACTTCGATCTTCGTCGCGTCCTCGACGACGTGGTTGTTGGTGAGGATGTAGCCGTCCCGGCTGATGATGAACCCGGTTCCCGCGGCGCGCGTGGTCTGTTCCTTCTGGCGGCGGCGTCCGTTGCCCCGCCCCTGCGGGCTCCGGTCGTCCTGGTCGCCGCCGGCGCCGCCCCCCGGTCCGCCGAAGAAGCGGTGGAACAGGTCGTCGGGCTGGCTGCCGCCACCACCGCCGAAGAAGTCGGAGAGATCCTGGGCCTTGGCCTTCATCTCCGTTCTGATGTTGACGACCATGGGCGTCGCCGCCTTGGCGATGTTGCGGAACGTCGACGCGTCGATCGGGCCGGTCAGCGGCGCGCTGTTCATCGCCGGGACCGCGATGGTCTGCGCCGAGGACGCGGGCGTGAGATCGAGCCGCGACGCGATCACCATCCCGACGAACAACGACGCGACGACGAGGAGAACTGTGTAGAAGGCCGTGGTCTTGCGGGTGGACATCGTTCTGAATCTCCCTAACTAGACGAGTGCCAGGATCTCGGTCTGCAACGGTCCGGTCACCGCCGCGTCGCGCGCGGCGACGACCATGTTGATCTCCGTCCGGACGCCGAAGTCGTCGAAGTACACTCCCGGCTCGATCGTGAACCCGGTCCCCGGGAGGAGCCGGCGGTCGTCGTGGGTCTCGTAGTCGTCCATGTTCACGCCGTTGCCGTGGACCGTCTCGCCGAGGCTGTGACCCGTCCGGTGCAGGATGTTCTCGGCGTATCCCGCGGCGCGCAGCACCTCGGAGGCGGCGCGATCGACCTCGAAGCCGCGCAGCTCGCGGCCGGCGCGGGCCGCGTCCTGCACGAGGCGGATCCCGGCGTCGCGCGCGTCGCGGATCGCGGCGAACGCGGCCGCAAACCGTTCGGGTACGCGCGCGCCTGCATAGCCGATCCAGGTGATGTCGGCGTAGACCGCGCCGGGCCGATCGAGCTTGCCCCAGAGATCGAGCAGGACGATCTCGTCGCTGCGGATCGCGCGGTGCTTCGTCGCGGTGGGCAGGTAATGCGGATTCCCGGCGGTCTCGGCGGCCGAGACGTTGGGATCCGAATCGCTGATCAGCCCTTCGTCGCGGAACCAGGCCGCCATCAGCTGCTGGATGTCGTACTCGGTGGTCGCGACGCCGTTGCGCAGGCGGCGGGTGACCGCGTCGAACGCGCGATCCTTCACGCGGTACAGTTTCTCGGACGCCTGGTGATGCGTGAGGATCGCGTCCGCATCCCACACCGCGGAGAATCGCTGGACCAAATCGCCTGACGACACGACCTCGGGGCCGGCCCGACGGACCAGCTCCACGGTGCCGGCGTCGACGCGCGAGACGTACGGGATCGCGCAGCCGGGCGAGTATTCCATCGCCACGCGGCGGATGCCCGCGAGCAGCGTGCGCAGCCCCGCCTCGAGCTGATCGCGGCCGGCGTAGCGCCCGGTCGATCCCGGCAGGTGCGCGAGCGAGTCCTTCTCGATCTTGTGCACCAGGCCGCGCGGCGCGCCTGTAGCGGGAATCAGGTAGTACCAGCGGCGCGTCGCGAGGTGGCCGCCCTGCCGGCCGACCGCCGTGACGTCGGCGGCAATCGGGTTCAGGCCGCGGAAGTCGTACAGCAGCCAGCCGTCGAGGCCGTCGGCCTGCAGCGCCGTCTGCACCGCGCCAATGTCGAGCCCGGCCGAGGTCTGCGGAGGAGACATCCTGTCCAGTATAGCCGGGGACGTATAATCGATTCGAGAGTAGAACCATGCATGCACGCCTTCGACTGATGGGACTGATCGTGCTGCTGTCGGGCGCAGCGCTCTGGGCCGGCCAGCCTCCGGCGCCTGCTCAGCCGCAGCCACCGTCGGCCCAGCAGCCGCCGACCTTCAAGGTCCGCGTCGACTACGTCGAGGTCGACGCCGTCGTCACCGACCGTCAGGGGCGGCTCGTCCGCGATCTGACGAAGGAAGACTTCCAGGTGCTCGAGGACGGGAAGACGCAGGCCATCACCGCCTTCACGATGGTCGACATCCCGGTCGAGAAGGACAACCGCCCGCTGTTCGCGGCGTCGCCGATTGCGCCGGACGTGAAGTCGAACGAGAAACCGTTCGACGGCCGCGTCTACGTGATGGTGGTCGACGATCTGCACACGCGGTTCGGCCGATCGGCGCGTGTCAAGATCGCGGCGAAACAGTTCATCGAGCGCCGTCTCGGCGCGAACGACCTGATGGCGGTGGTGCACACGGCGGGTGCGACCGACGCCAACCAGGAATTCACCAGCAACAAGAAGCTGCTGCTCGCCGCCGTCGACAAGACGAACGGGCGCAAGCTGGATTCGGCGACGGTGAACAAGACCAACGAGTTCAACCGCACGCGGGACATCCGGCAGCAGGGCGACGCGCTCAACGATCCCGACGATCCGGAGCGCTCCTTCAACGCGCGCTCGACGCTCGACACGCTGCGCAACGTCGCCGAATGGTTCGGCTCGGTGCGCGGCCGCCGCAAGGCGATCCTGTTCGTCAGCGAAGGGATCGACTACGACATCTACGACGTGATCACGCGGACCGGCTCCAACCATCTGGGCGCGTCGATGGTGCTCGACGCGACGCGCGACGCGATCGGCGCCGCCACCCGCGCCAACGTCGCGATCTACGGCATCGATCCGCGCGGGCTCACCGATCTCGGCGATGAGTCGATCGAGCTCGGCTCGTTCCCCGACGACACGTCGCTCGGCGTCGGCCCCGGCTCGCTGCAGAGCGAGCTTCGCCTGTCGCAGGACAGCCTTCGCGCGCTCTCCGAGGAAACGGGAGGCTTCGCGGTCGTCAACAAGAACGATTTCTCCACCGCCTTCCAGCGGATCGTCGAGGACAACAGCTCGTACTACGTGCTGGCGTACTACCCGCCGGACGCGCGGCCGGGACGGACGCACAAGATCGACGTCCGCGTGACGCGGCCCGGGCTGACCGTCCGCGCGCGCAAGGCGTACCTCACGCCGAAGAAGGTCGACGCGCCGAAGACGACGGCGGGCAACAGCCCGTCCACGCCCGAGCTGCGCGAAGCGCTCGACAGCCCGCTGCCGGTCAGCGGCCTGACCATGCACGTGTTCGCGGCGCCCTTCAAGGGCGTCGCGCCGAACGCGTCGGTGCTGTTCGGCGTCGAGCTGCGCGGCCGCGACATGAAGCTGGACGCGAACTCGAAGATCCTGCTCTCGTACATCGCACTCGACGCGAACGGGAAGGTCAAGGGCGGCAACACCGATTCGCTCACGCTGACGAACCTGAAGCCCGAGTCCAAGGCGAGAATCGAGCGGACCGGGCTACGGATGCTCAACCGCCTGGATCTGCCGCCCGGGAAGTATCAGCTGCGCATTGCCGCGCACGATCCTTCGGGCGGCAACGTCGGCTCGGTGCAGTACGACCTGGACGTTCCCGATTTCGTCAAGGCGCCGTTCAGCATCAGCGGGCTCGTGCTGACGTCGGCGTCCGGATCGGCGTTTCCGACGGCGAAGGCCGACGAGCAGCTCAAGCCGATGCTGCCCGGTCCGCCGATTGCGCTGCGGACGTTTCCGCAGAACGACGAGATCGCGCTGTTCGCCGAGGTGTACGACAATGCCGGCGCGTCGCCGCACAAGGTCGACATCACGACCACGGTGACCACCGACGAAGGCAAGGTGCTGTTCAAGACGGACGAAGTGAGGGACTCGACGGACCTGGGCGGGAAGCGCGGGGGCTACGGCTACACCACGCGCGTTCCGCTGAAGGATCTGGCTCTCGGCAGCTACGTTCTGAAGGTGGAGGCGCGTTCGCGGCTGGGCGCGACCCCTCCGGTCGCGCGCGAACTGCAGTTCAGCGTCGAGGCGCCGCGACCGGCGCCGGGGCGATGACCATCCTGGCCCTCGCGCTCGCGGCCCTGTTCGCGCAGCCGCCCGGTGCAGGGAATGCGAGCCTGATTGATATGACCCTGGAAGCGCCGCACACGCGGACGATCGAGAAGGGCGACCAGAGCAACGTCGACGACGCCAAGCAGGTCCTGGTGCGGAGCGAGGCGGAGTGGACGAAGCTGTGGAGCCAACATGCGCCGGATCACCCGCGCCCGAAGGTCGACTTTTCGAAGGAGATGGTCGTCGCCGTGTTCATGGGCAGCCGGCCCAGCGCCGGCTTCAGCACGACGATCACCAGCGCCACCGCCGCCAAGGGTGCGCTGATCGTGCGCTACACGGAGACGAAGCCGGGGCCGTCCTCGGTCAGCGCGCAGATCCTGACGTTTCCGTACCACCTCGTCGCGATTCCCAAAGCGGCGGTCACTGACGTCAGGTACGAAAAAGTGCCCTGACCGCCTTCCCAGGCACGGGCTGGCGGCGCCACGAACAGGTGGCGCAAAGAAAAGGGCGCGCCTTCGCCGGCGCGCCCTTCGTCCTTCCAACGGCTAACTGCTGCCGTCTTACTTTTTCTTTTTCTTCATCGCGGCCGGTTTCGCGGCCGGTTCCTTCTCGCCTGCGGCCATCAGCTTGGGCACCGCGTGCGGTTTGATCGTGCCGTTGGCGTGGGTGAAGTTGTAGTTGTTCGCCTTCATCTTGGCGTTGAACGGCGTCTCGATTTTGACCGTCGCGACTTCGCCCGGCTCGAGGCGGTTGACGACGCCCTTGCCGCCGCCGACCAGGCCGCCGCCCCCGTCGTACCAGGTCTCGTCGATCGTCAGGCGCAGCAGCGGCCCGGTGGCGTTGTTCTTCACCATGATCGTCGTCACGACCATCTCTTTCTCGCGTTTCGTGACCGGCTTGGTGTAGTCGAGCTCCGCCTGCCCTTTGAACGCCGGCGTGAACTTCTTGCCCGCGAGGACCGACGTCATCGGCGGGGGCGTGGTTTGAGCGAGGGCGGTCGCGATGAAGCTGGCGCCCACAAGCGTCGCGGCAATCGTCAGACGCGCGCGTTTCATAAGATCCTCCCGGAATTGGACAGGCGTAAAGCTACGAAACTGCGGGATTATATTACATCTCGCCGTTCCAGTCTTCGGGCTCGGGCGCGACCGAGCGGAAGATCTCCATGTGCCATTTCCCGCCGCCCCAGGGTTCGATCACCTCGGCCGCGACGACGTCGACCAGGATTTCCGAGAACAGACGCCCTTCCGGATCGCCTTCGAGATGATATGCCGGCTCGTCCCAGCCGAAGGTCGGGTAGAGCATCAGCGTCAGGAACAGGTCGTATCCGTCATCGACGACGATCAGCTGGCCGCAGGGCCGCTTCTGGGTCGAGTGGTAGATCAGGTATTTCTCGGCGCTTTGCGCGCGGATGTAGCGCTTGATCGCGAACTCGCGGGCGACGATTTCCTCGACCGCGATTTTCTTCTCCCAGCAGTCGTGGCAGTACTTCTCTTCCCCGCGGGGCTCCGAGACCTCTTTGGCGCCGCACAGGGCGCACCGCGACTTGACGACCGACTTGCGTGGCATATCGTCCAATTGTAATTCAGACTTCAGATTTCAAATTTCAGATTCAGACCGCTTGCAAATTTCAGATTCAGACCGCGTCCAGACTTCAGACGTCAAACTTCAGACTGCAGGCGCGTGCGTTTTTCCAGGGCCGGCGCATACATGCGCTGCGCGTACTCCTTGACCATCCGCCGCGCGGAGAAGCGCGGGGCGACCGTCCGGATCGCTTCCTTCACCGTCGCGATCCAGCGGTGCGGGACGTTCGAACGGTCGCGATCGTAGAAGGCCGGGACGATCTCGTCCTCGAGCAGCCGGTACAGCGCCTGCGCGTCCGCGGCATCCACGGCGTCCGGGTCGTCGGCCGGCGCGCCGCCGTCGATCACCCACCCGTTGGCGCCCGTGAAGCCTTCCGCCCACCACCCGTCGCCGATGCTCAGATGCGGTACGCCGTTGATGGCCGCCTTCATGCCGCTCGTGCCGCTCGCTTCGAGCGGCTTGCGCGGGTTGTTCAGCCACGCATCGCACCCCTGCACGAGAAAGTGGGCGACGTGCAGGTCGTAGTCATCGACGAACGCGATGCGGCCGCCGAACTGGGGATCGAGCGCGCGTTTGTAGACGCGCTGCAGGTGGTGCTTGCCGATGTCGTCGGCCGGATGCGACTTGCCGGCGAAGATGATCTGCACCGGCCGGCCGGCGCCGTTCAGGATCCGCGCGAGCCGCTCCGGATCGTGAAACACGAGCTCGGGGCGCTTGTAGCCGGTGAAGCGGCGCGCGAAGCCGAGCGTCAGCGCGTCGGGCTCGAGCAGCGTGCCGGCGGCGACGACGCGCGGGATGCCGACGTGCTCTTCGATCCACCGCTGGCGCGCGCGCTCGCGGATGAACGTGAAGAGATAACGCCGCAGCGACTGTCGGACGGCCCACAGCTCGTCGTCTGGAATCGTGAGCACGCCTTCCCACAGCCCGGGGTCGTCGTGCCGATTGAGCCAGTCCGTTCCCAGATACGTCGTGAACAGATCGGCGAGCTCGCCCGCGATCCAGGTCGGCACGTGCACGCCGTTGGTGACCGCCGTCACCGGCCGCTTGGCCTCCGGCAGGTCCGGCCACATAGGCGCGAACATGGCCCGCGTGACTTCGCCGTGCAGCTGGCTGACCGCGTTGGTCGATCCGGCCGACCGGATGGCGAGCGCGGTCATGTTGAACTGCGTGCCGCTGCCGTGGTCGTACGAGCCGAGGGCGAGGAAGCGATCGCGGTTCGCGCCGAGCGTTCCCCAGCAGCTGGCCAGATGCGTTTCGACCATGCTGAACGGAAAGGCGTCATGCCCCGCCGGCACCGGCGTGTGCGTCGTGAACATCGTCGTCTTGCGGATCTCGGCGAGGGAATCATCGAAGGATGCCCCGCCCTCGATCAGGTCGCGGATGCGCTGCAGGACCACGAAACCCGCGTGGCCTTCGTTCAAGTGGAACACGCTCGGTTCGATGCCCAGCGCCTTGAGCGCGCGCACGCCGCCGATGCCGAGGATGATCTCCTGCTGGATGCGCGTTTCGCGATCGCCGCCGTAGAGGCGCGCCGACAGCTCGCGATCCCACGGCGCGTTCT